>JAURHZ010000133.1 GCA_030833025.1 Armatimonadota bacterium | reverse complement strand
CGACCAGGGTCATTTGCGCGAAACTGCCTGCTAGCCCGGCGCTTGGTAGAGCGTGGAACGCGTGTTGTACAGTTGATGCACTCGGGCTGGGACCAACATGGAAACCTCTCCACCCAGCTTGCGGAGCAATGCCGGGACACCGATCAGCCTGCGGCTGCTTTGGTAAAAGACCTTGAGCAGCGCGGACTCCTTGATGACACAATTGTCCTATGGATGTCTGAATTCGGCCGAACAGTTTTTGGCCAAGGCGATATAAATGCATCCAGTGGCTATGGACGTGACCATTTGGGATCTGTCTACTCTGTCTGGGCTGCAGGCGGCGGATTCAAGAAGGGGCTGGTTTACGGCAAGTCGGATGACTTTGCCTACAATGTGGCTGAAAATCCTGTCCATGTCCACGACTTACAAGCGACGTTACTTAACCAGTTTGGAATTGATCACAGACAGCTTACGTACCGGTATCAAGGGCGAGATTTCCGCTTGACTGATGTCTACGGCAATGTCATCAAGGACTTGGTTTCCTAACCACTGTCAATGGTTCAAAATGTAACACAACCATAGAATGCAAAAGAGCACCTTCACGCCATTAACGTAAGGTGCTCTCATTGTCCCGAGTGGTTCTAAAACCTAGTTGCTATACATCCCTAGCCACCGGCTGGTGTAGGTACTTGGCTTGTTTCCACGCTGTCCCCGCCCTGAGATTTCAACAAGACCATCGACAGCTTCCATAATCGCTTCCGCAAGATTTTCACAGAGGGCTCGATCGGAGTTGCTTGGACCATGTGCTTCGATGCTATAAATAATGCCTCCGCGGCGGCTGAGGGTGCGTCCAAACTGATGTCCTGGAAGCTCAGATCCAGCAGCAAATTCGTTTACAGTGACCGTTGCACCCTGACCTTTGGAACTAGACAGACTAGCTAAGTGGTAGCCGGGTCCGCCAAGCTGCATTTGCCACAAATCCGATGTCGACCCAGCCTGTGTTTCATCTTCTTGGCCGACGGGCGTTATCCCAGGCAGAAACCCTCGGTCGATTAGCGCATCCACCAGATGCTGCGGGGTTAGCAGCTCTGTTTGCAACGTCCAAACCGATGCCTTTGCCGTATTACGGGCGGCTGTTTCATGTACCATTCTCTTCTCAATCCTGTCGCCGCGCAGATACCGGCATTCAGATGCATTCTAGCCCCTATTCGTTGAGATTTTAAATGCAGACATCCCTGCACCCGGCGGACCGGGTGAAGGGATGTAAGTGCAGATGACGATTATGCAAGCTTGCGGCGGCGAGCGCGGACAACCAAGCCACCAAGACCGGATGCCAACATTCCCATCGCTGCCCATTCGCCTGGCTCAGGCACTGGGGAAGTGACCGTGATGTTGAGGTAGTCAACACCCTTTGGTGCTGCGGATGTTCCGGAGAACTCCCACGTTCCGGTCAGATTGCGTGTAATCCAAGCTGGGACGTTCATAAAGTCACGCAGTGGGTCAATCCAAAGGCCACCCGTGTACTCAACAGTACCGCTGTAGTTGAAGTCTGGGCCATTGTTACCAGCATAAGCGTAGGTGTTCTCAAGGACCGTAGCGTTTCCCTCGAGGTAAATCACGCTCTTTGCAAAGTTTGTGACTTGAAAGACATTGTCAACCAACCGGATGTAGTAGTTGCCAGTACCAGTTACAGATGTCAGATCACCCTTGTCCTTGACAAAGTAGACTTTGTCAACACCAAGTGCGGATGAGCCGGTTACGTTCGAGTTGTCGATACAATTGCCACTAAACAGTGTGTAGGTCTCTGCGGCATTTGCGGTGCCAGCTGCGGAAAGTGCCAGGATTGCTGCCGCGGATGCGGTGAATAGCTTAAAGTTCTTCATTGATGTTCCAATCTTCGTCATGTGCCGGTAATCGTAGACCAGCGTTCCAAGGAGCATTTCTGCACGTGAATCTAAGCTCGAAGAGTTTTTGACTTCACTTTGCATTTGCTTCACGGATTGGAGTGCTGCACATCGTGTGCCAATTGGACCATCGGCAACCATTTTTTTTCGATGTTGTCGATCGCGCTGCCGCAACAACCGCCCGAACATCGCGATGCTATATAATCCCCCGGGTTGCGGAGAGCTAAAATGAACCGGATCAATACACTTCAGACCAGTGCAGTCATCGTGGCATGTTCCCCTATTGACAATGCCTATCCACCATCTTTGCATCCGCTTTTGGATGATGTCTGTGGCCGGACCATCGTTTCCCATATCGTTCATGCGATCTCTGAGCGCGTGGACTCGATTACCCTCCTCGTGGCAAGCGCAGACCTAGGGGACAGCATCGCCAATGTACTCACCGATGAGCCTGTGAATGTCGTTGTTGGGACTCTCGATGAGTACCTTGTTGACGTTGACCTGGCGGATGCTGAAAATGAGTGGCTCCTCTGTTACGATGCCCGACTTCCACTCGGAGTTGATAGCACCCTTGAGTCTCTCGAGGAACATAACACTGCCGTCTCAAAGTCACTCTGGATGGACACATCATCGGAACCGACGGTTGTTGCGCTCTATGTTCCGATCCGCGATGCCCACCAGGCCATTACTGCTGTCGATTATCCGGTAGACACTATCGCAGAGCTCTCTACAATCGTGGATGGCATCGCTACGCTTCAAGTAGTTGATGTCAACAGCTGGGATGGCGATGAGCTTCAGCTTGATAATGCGCGCGAGCGGATGGAAATCAGTACAGAGCTTCGCCTCCGTCTCTTGGAGTCGCTGGTTGAACTTGGTGTACATATTGTTGATCCGTATCAGACATATGTCGATGTCGGAGTAACCATCGGGTCTGGAACAACCCTCTTCCCTGGCACCCACCTCCTTGGTGCAACCGAGGTCGGTGAAAACTGTGCGATTGGTCCATATGTTGTGGTGCGTGACAGTACGATCCACTCAGATGTCAAAGTCGGTCCGTTTGCGCACATCCGTCCAGGTAGCACGCTTGAAGACAAAGCCCGTATTGGTAACTTTGTTGAGCTGAAGAATACCTATGTGGGTGCAGGATCATCCGCAGGGCACCTCAGTTATCTCGGAGATGCGACTATTGGTGCTGGAACCAATATTGGTGCGGGCACGATTACCTGTAACTACGATGGCTATCGAAAGCATCGCACCACGATTGGAGCAAATGCATTTATTGGTAGCGCATCGACACTGGTGGCCCCTGTAGCCATCGGAACCGGTGCGTGGACTGCCGCTGGTAGTACAATCACAGGTGCTGTTCCTAGTGATGCTCTTGGCATTGGACGGGCACGACAATCAACCATCGAAAATTGGGCGAAGCGGCGGCGCGCAGCGCTACAGACAGACCCACAGGGAAATTCCAACGGATAAACCGATGACATCATCCGAATTAAGACTCTTCAGCGGTACAAGCAATCCACTCTTGGCAAGTGAAATTGCTCAGCATCTTGGCGTTCCGCTTGGGAATCTCATGTCGACACGCTTCTCAGATGGCGAAATCCGTGTTCAGATTGAAGAGAGTGCACGTGGCAATGACATCTACATCATCCAGCCAACCTGTGCACCTGTAAACGATTCGCTGATGGAGCTCCTAATCCTAATCGATGCCTTCCGACGGGCGAGTGCAGCGCGTATCACGTGTGTACTCCCGTACTACGGATACGCGCGACAGGACAAGAAGATAAAGCCCCGCGAACCGGTCACCGCCCGCCTCGTTGCTGACCTCCTTACGGAATCTGGTGCAAGCCGTGTCGTCTGCCTTGACCTGCATGCTCAGCAAATTCAAGGGTTCTTCAAGCTTCCTGTTGACCACCTCTACGCGGGGCCAATTCTTGGTCGTCACCTCATGGCCGAGGGACTTGCCGGTGGATCTGCATGCGTGGTCTCTCCGGATGAAGGTGGCGTCCGCCGCGCACTGAGTCTTGCAGAAATGCTGGGTGCTCGCCTAGCAACAATTGCAAAGCGTCGCCCTGAACCAAACAAGGTGGAAGTTGTCGAGATTATCGGAGATGTCCGTGGCAAGGACTGTATTCTCATTGATGACATGATTGACACGGGGGGATCCATCTGCCATGGTGCGGATGCCCTGATGGCACGCGGTGCTAAGAGTGTTGTGGCTTGCTGTACACATGCTGTTTTTTCTCCCGGTGTCATTGACCGATTTGCTGCATCTGCTATCAAGCGCGTAATCGTGACCAATACGATTCCTGCAACGTGGCATGAACATCCTTGGGCAGAAAATATTGATGTGCTTTCCGTTGCCCCTCTTCTTGGAGATGCTATCCAGCGAATCCATACCGGCGACTCAGTAAGCGCGCTCTTTGACCGTAACTGGTAGGTTCCCACGGTGAAGGTAATTGTTGGCCTCGGCAATCCGGGGCCGAAGTACAAGGCAACCAGGCATAACGCTGGATGGATGGTCCTTGCAAAACTAGCTACGCGTCACAACGCAAAGGCCAAATATCTCATCAACCGCCACCGAAGCATCATCGAGACGATGACCTTCAACGGTGAAGAAGTCTTGATCGTTTATCCATTGACGTTTATGAACCTCTCCGGCATCGCAGTGAATGCCGTCCGGGCAGCGTTCTCGGTCGAGATAAAGGACATATTGGTTGTCTGTGATGACATCCACGTTCAGCCTGGCAAATTACGTATTCGCCCAAGCGGCTCGGCGGGTGGCCAAAATGGCTTGAAGTCCATTCAGGAGCATTTGGGTACACAGGAGTATCCCCGGATGCGTATTGGCATTGGCAAGCCGCTCGCAGGTACAGAACAAGTTGACTGGGTGCTTGGAAAACTCTCCCCCGATGAGCAGATCATCATGGATGCCACTGCGGACATGGCCTGTGATGCCATCGAACACTGGCTAGCTGGAGATTTGACAGCCACCATGGCCAAGTTTAACGGACTTTCTGTGCTTCCCGAAGCCGGGGAATGAGCCCTGTTCCGATAGAATAAGTCCATGTCTGATGCCCAAGTCCCGACATCCCGTCGGGTTGCCCGTGAAACAATTCTCCGCGTTCTATACATGATGGAAGTGGGTCGTCCGATGGTGGATGAAGCGCTCCTTGAAACGATTGCGGCTCATAAACTGGATGAATCAGCAGCAGACTTTGTGCAATCCGTCGTACGTGATGTTCTGGCAAATAAGCTTGATCTCGATGCGACAATCACCCGGCATGCGAGTGGCTACAAGGCGCGTGAGCTTACTGTTGTCGACCGCAACATTATCCGAATGGCGATTACGGAAGTTCGGAGTGACATTTCGGATGCATCTCAGGCCACGATTGTCGTTGAGGCGATGGAACTTGCACGAAAGTATTCCGCCGAAGAAGCTACCAAGTTTATCCATGGCGTACTTGGAAGTGTGTTTGGCCATAAGCGTGTGTCCGAAACACATGCGGGCTTGGCAGACAACATAGATACAGCAGAAGGACCGAACAGCAATGAGTGATGTGACAATTCTGGATGGCACAAAGACTGCCAAGGCCATCCGCCTCGAAGTTGCCTCCCGCGTCGCAGCCCTTAAGGAACGAACGGGTGTTACCACGGGCCTTGCTGCCGTTCTTGCAGGAGACAATCCAGCAAGTGTCACATATGTTGCGATGAAGCGTAAGGCATGCGCCGCAGCGGGCATTCATTCGGAAGTCCATATCTTTGATAGCGCAGCAACGACGGAACAAATCCTCGCATGCGTAAACGAACTCAATGATAATCCAAGTATTCATGGCATTCTCGTGCAACATCCACTGCCAAAGGGCATTGACGAGCACTTGATTCTTGCCGCAGTCTCGCCTGACAAGGATGCCGATGGCATTGGTCGCGCAAGTCTAGGTGAGCTGGTAAAAGGTGATGCCCCATTTGTCGCGTGTACCCCACAGGGCATGATCACCCTCTTGGACCGCTACAACATTGATATTCGTGGCAAGCATGCCGTTGTTATAGGGAGATCTGTCATCCTAGGAAAGCCGATGGCACTCCTCCTCCTCAACCGTGATGCAACAGTAACGATTTGTCACTCTCGCACACAGAACCTGGCCGAGATCACCCGTCAGGCGGATATCCTCGTTGCTGCGGTTGGCAAGCCCGAAATGATAACCGGAGATATGTTGAAGCCGGGATGCGTCGTGCTGGATGCTGGCTATAATCGTGTCGAAGGTCGATCATCCGATGTTGGCGATTGTCACTATGAAAGCTGCGCGGCTGTAGCAAGTGCAATCACACCCGTGCCCGGCGGAGTGGGCCCAATGACTATTGCAACGCTCCTTGAAAACACCGTCAAAGCAGCAGAGCGGCTGAATCCCGCCGAATGAATCTGGCGGATGCGCTGAAGCAGACAGCCTCCCGGGTTGAAGGACTCTTTGACACGCTGATTCCAGCTTATCAGGAGCCGGTAGAGCTTTCTGCCGCGATGCGCCATGCGCTGCTGGCTGGTGGAAAGCGAGTTAGACCGTAC
>JAURHZ010000132.1 GCA_030833025.1 Armatimonadota bacterium | reverse complement strand
CGCGGCACTGGATCGTCTGTTGTTGAGCGTGAGGCCAAGCATGGCACAGACGGCCCATAAAACTATTCGGAACCGGATGCGCCTTATCGAAAGTAAAACATTCAAGGCTGATTTCCCGCTCGAATTCGCGCCAGCATTTCCTTCATCCGTGTAACGACAGTTGGATTTACATCAGCGATGTTTCGGTCTTCATGCGGATCAACATCCAAGTCGTAAAGCTGGTCAGCATCCAAATTGCCCGTCTCGGTCCCCGTCAATGGTTGAAATGCGACTCCCTTTCCCGCAGGGATGAACTTCCAGTTCTTCCATCGAAGGGCTAGGCGTCCGGCGTGTTCAACGATGAACTCCCGCTTACTTGGGCCCGCTCCACGGATGGCATCACTGACATCCAACCCATCAGATGGGAGGTCTTTTTGGTGCCGTCCACCGGTGATGCGGTCCAGAGTAGCTGGCATATCGACAAGGCTGATGAGGTCCGGTCTGGTTTTACCTTTCGCTGAGCGTTGCCCGGCAGGCCAGCGGACGAGAAATGGAACGCGTGTCCCACCCTCAAAGAGGCTATACTTCCCACCGCGCAGTGGACCCGCCGGCTTGTGGTCACCGAGCAGCGTTACGGCTTGGTCCTGATAGCCATCATCAACAACCGGACCGTTATCGCTGGTAAAGACGACGATCGTGTTATCAGCAAGACCATTCTTATCCAGTGCATTGAGGATGCCCCCGACCTGTGCATCGAGCTGGAGAATCGCATCCCCGCGCGGCCCCATCCCCGACTTGCCAGCAAACCGCTTGTGCGGAACCCGCGGAACGTGAATATCGTGCGTCCCAACATAGAGGAAGAATGGCTTGCGCTTATTGTTGCTGATGAAGGATGTTGTTTCTCGGATGATGGTGTCGGCGATGTCTTCATCCACCCAGAGAGCTTTCTTTCCGCCGGTCATCCAGCCAATGCGTCCGATGCCATTGACGATCGTCATATCGTGGCCATGGGAGTGCTTTTGTTTGAGGAGCTCACGGTTTTCCCGTCCGGTTGGCCAGTTCCCGATGCGTTGTTTGTAATCCACCTGAATCGGGTCGCTGGGTTCGTGCCCGACGACATCCCCGTTTTTGACCCAAACGGTAGGAACTCTATCGACGGTTGCGGGAATGAGATAGGTTTCATCAAAGCCAAGCTCGTTTGCGCCCGGCGTGATGTGTTTGTTCCAATCTAGTGGGGATGTTGCATTTCCGAGGCCCAGATGCCATTTGCCGATAGCGGCGGTCGCATATCCTGCTGCATTGAAAATCCGTGGCAGGGAGACGCGGGCGGGGTCGATAATCATCGCGGCATCCCCTGGTAGCACCCCCGTTCCAGGTTTGCGAAAGGCGTATTCACCCGTCATCAGGGCGTAGCGGCTGGGAGTGCAGGTTGCGGCGGGGGCATATGCATTTGTAAATCGGATGCCATCTTTCGCAATTCGGTCGATGTTTGGCGTTTTGACACGGATCGCGCCATTCGCACTGATATCGCCATAACCGACATCGTCTGTGAGGATAAACACCACATTGGGCTTCCCCACCTCCGTCACGCCCGTTTGGAACCGACCGGTTGCCGTGGCCCCGGACATCCCCAGCGCTCCAATTGCTGCTCCCAAAATGGAAACCCCGATGACCAGACCTGCCATGTGTCGCATCCGTCGATTATACGCGTTTCACTTACGGCTGATGCAGCGAAAGCTTACATTGGATGCTCCGGTATCGCGTGCACCCTTCCCGCGGCCCGCAACGCGGTACCGAACACAGTAGTCTGCTGAACATAGAAAACTTCCACCCCGCTGGACATATTTGGTGCTGCCTGGCTCATCCGGGTCAAAGCTCTCCGTGGGCCCAAGGGGGTCTAGGTCGGGATGCGATTTATAAGCATCCGGGCGGTACAAATCAGCCGTCCATTGCCAGCAGTTGCCCGCCATATCGTAGAGTCCATAGGCATTTGGCGGGTAGTGTTTGACGGGGGATGTTCTTGCGTAGCCATCCTTTTGGGTGTTCTTATGCGGAAATTCTCCATCGAAGAGGTTCGCGAGCGGCTGATTCGCAGTGGATGGAGGTGTGTCACCCCATACGTAAGGTTTTTGCTTTAGGCCACCACGCGCCGCGTATTCCCACTGCGCCTCGCTTGGAAGCTGTTTACCTGCCCACTTTGCGTACGCAAGCGCATCATCATGGCTGACATGGACAACGGGATGGTCCATGCGGTTTACAATGCTGGAGTCTGGGCCTTCTGGATGCTGCCAGTTAGCTCCGGGAACATAGGTCCACCACTGCGTTACATCATCGAGGTTGACCTTGGTCTTTGGTGGTGTGAACACGACGGAGCCTAGCTGGAGTTTCTCGGGCGGGACACCGGGAAAGTCTGCTGGGTTCAGAGCTTGTTCTGCCGTGGTCTTGTAGCCGGTGTCCGCTACGAATGCGGCAAACTCAGCGTTGGTGACAAGAGTTTTGTCCATCCAAAAGCTGGAAATGGTGACCGTGTGGACTGGGGATGTGTCCGTAAAGAGGTCTGTATCCCCACCCATTTCAAAGCTGCCTCCGTTGATTAAGACCATGTTGTCGTAGCTCGGAGTGATGGCCGTGCGTTGCAATGATGGCAAGGCTGGTTGTTGGCATCCTTGTAAACCAATAGCCATCAGGACAAAAGGGATGGCATACCAGCCTTGTGTTCGAAGCATGATGTATGGCTTAGTCGGTGAGGTAGTACTCGATGCTGGAGACAACGCGAACTGTTTTGAGGTGTTGGTTTTCCTGATCTCGGTCTTCGACGGAGAAGAGTCCTTGATCAGCATTTTTGATTTTGCCGAGGCGGGAGCCGCTATCGGTTGCAAACTTCTCAGCGACCTGGCGTCCCTTTTGGGTGGCTTCCTCAATCATCTTTGGTTTGATCTCATTGAGCTTGGTGAAGAGGTATTGCGGGCGGGACCCACCGCCGTTATCGCCACTTGAAAGCGTGATACCGGCCTTGCCAAGCACAGAAAGGTTATTGAGGGCAGTGCGTACTTTTGCGATGTCTGTTGTGTAAACCGTTACGCCACGGTTTCCGGTATAGCGGAATTCGGCTCGTTCTCCACCGCCCCATTGCTGGGCGAGCTTATCGGTGACATTGGGTGGTGATACCGATATTTCGCTATCGGCAAAGCCTTGTTTCTTGAGAAATGCCTTTACGGTGTCTGCATTTTTGTCCAGTGTTGCATAGAACTGGGTGAGGTCATTGGATGCAGCTGAGAAGTTGATTGGCCAGAGTGCGATGTTGGCTTCGACTTCCTTTTCGGAGAGGCCTTTGACGTTGACGGTTCGGTCGAGTTCTTTAAATCGGATGATGGAGTTGCCGAGCGTGGTACCGAGTCCAATCAGGCCGACGACCATGGCGGCTGCGAGAACGGTGATGTTACGGGATGGGAATTCCATGTGTTTAGTCCATGCCTGTCAAACGTTATTAGTGCATTGTACGTGTGATGCTGCGCAATGATTCCTAGTTGTGCGTTAGGTATGCCGAATGGCTTGGCGTCGGTGCATTTGAATCAATGGTGATGAGGTTTTGGGCACCTGGGCATAGATTGTTGAGGATGGCTTGAAGGCGTGTCATTTTTGCGGCGAGGGTTGTATCGGTGCGGAATCTGGTTGCTATGTAGTCCTTGTGCGTGATGCTGAAGGCGAAAAGCTCGGCTTTATCCTCTTCAACCCCTGTGGTGGCGTAGTGTGTTAGGAAGCCGGGGATGCTATCGGTCAACGCGCCCGTATTCCGTGTGGTTTGTGCATTGACACCACCGTTGCCGTAGCGAAAGCCAATTGGATTGAGTGCATTCCATGTGGCGTCGTTGTAGACATCCCCGTCATCCGCATGGTCGATGAGGTGAAAGAACTCGTGGTGGAGAACGTGTTCGGGGTAGCCGGGTGATTTGGCTCCCCGCTGTGTGTCGATGTAGAGGGTGTTATGTTCCCAGTCAGGGATAGCGGCGCGGAGCTGCCCTGCGTATGCAAGCTTGGTGCATAGCACAATGCGGTTGCATCCAGCACGTTCGAAGAGCTGTCTTGGATAGTCCTTGAATTCTCTTTGGATGCGTACTGCAGCATCGAGTGCGTCATCAAATGGACTGGGTTCACACGTAATAAAGCCACCACCCGCCTGGACCGATTGCGTTTGGCTGAGCTCCACACAGGGCGGAGTTATCAGCTGCTGCAAAAGTGCCAGACAGGTGATGGCAGTTATCATCACGGTAATACTTTGGGATGCCTAGAATGCTGCGAGGCGAGTGGTTGCATCTCCAAAGCGGTCGAGCTTGACGCCCATTCTGTCCATCAGACCCAAGTAGAGGCTACAGATCTTACGGTTTTCATCGCCCTTGTCACGGTAGTTGATGACGCGGCCCGTCTTGAGGGTGCCACCGAGTCCGCCGATGGTAAGGACTGGGAGGTGGTTGTTGTCATGAATCGATCCCGAGTACATGTTGGACAGCCAAAGGAGGCAGCAGTTATCGAGGACGGTTCCCGTTCCTTCCGGCATCGCATCCAGCTTGCCAGCGAGGTATGCGAGCTGGGTGATGTAGTGGCGGGTGATGCGCTCGTAGCCTGCTGAGTTGTCATCGTGGGATGCAATGTGGTGGCCATCATTGACATTAAGGAATGGATAGAACAGGCCTGAGAGGTCACGACACATCAGCATCGATGCGATGCGTGTCTTGTCGGTCTGTATTGCCAGAGCGACGATGTCACACATCAGCTTCATGTGTTCGCGAAGGTCTTCTGGCAGTCCATCATCCGGGCGCTTCATCGCGACAAGTGGCTTGTTTTTATTTTTGGCGTTGTCAGATGCTTTCATCATTTCGCCACGCATCTTGGATGCACGCTTTTCGACTTCGCGGACGCTGGTCAGGTATTCATCCAGTTTGGCGCGGTCTTCACGGCTGACTTTGTGGCGAAGCGCAGCTGCATCATCCCGGACGCGGTCCAGAACACTGGTCATCCGCTGGCTGCCATTGTTATCAAAGAGGCTATCGAATGCCTGGGATGGATAGACTTCGCTTGGGACTGGCGATTCAGAGTTCAGCCAGGAAATGTAGGAGCTATAAGCCATCGAGAAGTTGGACTCATGATAGCCAGTGAGGGGCTTTTCGCAGGCGAGGACCAGACTTGGTTGGATGGTGTCATTCCCGAGGCGTGCAGCGAGGACTTGATCAACGCTGATGCCGCCATGGAGAACGGCTCCGCGTGTGAGGGGCATTCCGGAGAGGATGTTTCCAGTCATTCCGGGGTGGATGCCGACGCCTACGGATGGTCGGTTGAAGAGTCCGCTGATGACATTGAGCTTCTCGCGGAATGGCTCAAGAGGCTTAAGGCTTTTGGACAGCTCCATGCTGGCGCCTTCACCTTTGGCTCCCCAGTTGTTTGGGCTGATACCAGTTCCCATGAACTGAACGACAAAGCGCTTTGGTGGCGTATTAGGCTTTTTGGCAGCATCATCTGTGGCGCCCCAGACAGGCATACTTTCCAGCCATGGGAGTGCCATTGCGACGCCTGTGCCATGCAGGAAGACGCGGCGTGAGAGGTGGTGTTGGATGCGTTGTTCGTTCGTCATCGGATTATTCCTTACTGGCTACGGTGGTTGATGTGCTAGCGCGTCGATAGCGGAACTGTCGGCTGTTTACGATGGCTTCTATCATAGACCCGATTTTGTAGTTGGATGTTCGGAGTCGTGTCTGGATGTTTGCCAGGAGTTGGTCATCGGATGGCTGGAGTGTCCGTCCGAGGGCATAGGTCGTGAGTTTGCGTCCAAAGGTATCTAGGAAGTCCTGTTGTCGTTTGGTCTTGATGTACTCTTGCAGACCGGCGACGCCAGACTTTTCGATTCCGCCTGGGAATGGAGCAGCCGTATCCACTGGCTTTCCACCTTGGTCGAATTTGCGCAGCTCACCAATGGGGCCGAATCCTTCGAAGACAAGCCCATAGGAGTCGAAGCGTGCGTGGCATCCGGAGCACGCTGGATTGTCACGGTGTTGTGAAAGTGCTTGTCGCAGGGTTTTGTCGCCCAGTGCTTTTTCATCCTTCGGAAGCTCAGGAACCACGGCGGGTGGTGGTGGGATGTATTCACCAAGCACGCGCTTTACCATCCAGTAACCGCGTCGCACGGGGCTGGTTCGCAGTCCGGATGCATTTTTTGTCAGGAAGGCTGCCATCGGTAAGATGCCACCGCGGCTCCAGCGGTCGGCATTGTCCACACGTACCCACTGGGTTGGATCGTTTAGATTTTGACCGTTTAGCTTGATGTCATCCATGCCATAGTGCTTTGCGAGTGGGCCATTGACAAAAGTGTGCTTGCCATAGAGCCAGTCAAGGACAGAGCTGTTGGACTGGAGGCCATCCGTGATGAAACGTACAGGCTCATCAAACATCGCCTGTCGGAGGTTGTCATCAAATGCTGGGAAGCGCTCGCGATCAACAGCGCTATGTTCCTCAA
>JAURHZ010000131.1 GCA_030833025.1 Armatimonadota bacterium | reverse complement strand
GGATGCAGGGAAACCTTGTTGTTCCGTGGTTGCTCTGGCTGAACGAAGTTCGACTTTCTTGCCATTGGCTTCAATATCGATGGCAGTGATAACAAAATTGCCGTGGTTTGTACGTCCTGGACCGACTTTTCCATCGGATAGCGCAGTGAGGCGGAGGGCATTTGTAACCGACGTCACCGATGTCACAATGGTGTACGTATCCGTCTCTGGAACAGTCCCACTGGCTGTAATGTTGCCATCTTGTGCTACGGAGAGTTTCGCATTAGCAGCCGTTGCTGATTCGATCTTGACTGGTGTCTCAGCCATTGGGGCAATTGATTGCCAGTGGGTGAGGATGTTAGCCCGAATAGTCTTCGCTTGTGACCGTGCCGCCTTGATGCTAGCTTTTTGAGCATCGGTATAGACAGGATAATCTGGTTCGTCGGCATTGTTGAGAAACGCGAACATCCGATAGTAGTCAGTGTGCGTAATCGGGTCAAACTTATGTGTATGACACTGGGCACATGCGATCGTAAGTCCCAGCCAAGTCGTTCCAGTGGTTCCTAGCCGATCAACAACTGAGAGGAATCGGTATTCATTTGGGTCGACGCCACCTTCTTCATTAAGCATCGTGTTTCGATGGAATCCTGTAGCGATGCGTTGCTCATCCGTAGGATTCGGCAGCATATCCCCAGCAAGCTGTTCAATCGTAAACGCCTGAAAAGACTTATCCTTGTTGAAGGCATTGATGACATAATCTCGCCAAGGCCAAATGGTCCTTGGACGGTCTTTCTCATAGCCGTTTGTGTCCGCGTAGCGTGCGACATCCATCCATTTTCGCGCCCAGCGTTCCCCGTAATGGGGTGATGCAAGCAATGCATCTACCTGTCGTTCATATGCACCGGGTTTATGATCGGCCATAAACGATGCGATCATCGATGAACTTGGAGGCAGACCAGTCAGGTCTAGGGAGACACGGCGAAGCAGTTCAAGCTTACTCGCCTGAGGGGCATGACCGAGTCCCAGCGCTTGCTGGCGTTTGCGGGCAATTACGTCAATGGGATGCCCTTTGGGTTGCGTGAGTAGTGATTTCTTTGGCGGAACAAAGGACCAATGCTGTTTATATTGGGCTCCGCTTGTAATCCACCTATTTAGCAGTGACTTTTGCTCGTCGCTTAGTGGTTTGTTCGCGGTTGCGGGAGGCATAAGAAGCGGACCCGATGTATGAACTCGGCGAAGCAGCTCTGATTCCCGGGGCTTACCTGGAACGATTGCACGTTTCCCATTCGAAAGAAGCTTTGATGCGCCCACGAATGTATCCAAGCGCAACCCGCCAGCCCGTTGTTTGTCATCAGGACCATGGCACTTTAGACAATGGTTTGAGAGGATGGGCCTGATATCTCGACTAAAGTCGACTGG
Organism: Armatimonadota bacterium; assembly: GCA_030833025.1. Lineage (GTDB taxonomy): Bacteria > Armatimonadota > Armatimonadia > Armatimonadales > Armatimonadaceae > CAIRTT01. Next base: position 5,106 of record JAURHZ010000131.1, on the reverse strand, counting down.
AGGAGTGACGGATTTTGGCGGAGTTGGCGATGTCACTAGCCATCCAAATATAAGTGCAATAGTTAGTCCAGCCGTCATAGTCGTCTTCCGATGCCCCCTGTAGGGTTATTTCCGCATCGAGGCTGTGTAAGTCCTGCAAATCTCTGCAGAACTTACACATTTAGACTTCAAAAACTGGAACTATGCACCGATTGCATCAAGGATGAGGGATGCTCCTCCGAAGATACCGGCATCATCACCGAGCTCAGCTGGAACAATCGGGCAGATATCTACCATCGTCCGGATACCATTTGCACGCGTTGAGCGCCGGATTGGTTCTAAAATCAGGTCGCCCGCACCTGCGACACCGCCTCCGATAGTAATCATTTCCGGATTTAGGAGATTGATGATGGATGCGATACCTAGACCAATAAAGTAGCCTGTTTCATCAAAGGTCTCGATTGCGACTTCATCACCTGCAAGTGCAGCATCAGAAATCATTTTGGGCGTTAAAAAGTGCCAGTCTTGTTCAGCAAGGATGGTCTTCCGGCCTGCGCTGATTTTTTTTGCGCATCGCTCGACAATTGCCGAAATCTGTCCCATGGCTTCAAGGGAACCAAATGCTGCTGCGCCACCACGATTACCGGCAGCAATGATAATATGTCCGATTTCGCCAGCACCGCCGGTGGCTCCAGTCCAAAGTTTCCCGTCTAGGATTATTCCGCCACCGATACCGGTGCCAAGCGTGACCATCACCATATTGCGGACAGACTTACCAGCTCCGAAGCGGAACTCTCCAAGGGCGGCTACATTTGCATCATTGCCCATTAACACAGGCAGGTCCGCTGCTGCACTTACTTTCTCAGCCAGTGCGACGTTCAGGTACTGCTGACCGTTGTCATAGAAGTTTGGAGCCCAAAGGACATGCGTTCCTTGGGGATTGACATGTCCGGGTACACCGATGCCGAGGCCAGCGATCTTATCCTTCGCGACGCCTGCTGCAGAGATAGCCTGAGTAACGGCATCTGCAATCTGCGTTACCGTTCTCTCTACGCCTTCCATGGCCAGGGATGGTGCTCGTCCGCCACCAAGGGAATGTCCACTGCGGTCTAGGACTGCGGCTCTGACATTGGTCCCACCTAGGTCCACTCCGACTACATACTCTGCATCGCTATTCCAACTCAAAGTCTGCCTCCACTGAGTCTCCATCTAGTTCCTCAATTAGAGTAAACACGAGCCTCGGGCGAAGTATCACATTTTGGTCGTCTGGATGTCAATCAGGATGTCTGTACGGGACACATCTGTACACAAAGCAGTGGGTATTTCTCCCGGTTATGTTCGGTTGAACGCAAAATGTAATGTGGTGTGAGAAATACCACAGTTGATTGATGGGAAGGCACACCACGAAATGTCTGCATGACGTTTGACAGTCGTCATTGCTCGCCCTAAAATCGACCTATTAACAACACCTAGTGGAGACTCAGTGGAGACCTGATGGAGGTCCAGTGGAGTTCCGGTGGATGGCTGGTGGTGACACCCGCTGAATAGGATAAGCGTACACTAAATTGGCATTTCGAGGTGAACATTACCACGCTGTGGACGACAAGGGAAGAGTCATCATTCCCTTGAAGTTTCGTAGCGAACTCGGTGCCACTTTTGTCATCACCAAAGGTGTTGGTGGTTGCCTATTTATCTACAGAGAAAAAGATTTTCAGGTTATTGAAGAAAAGCTTCAATCCCAACCTGTACTTGATCAACATGCGCTCCTGATGAAACGCTGGTTGTTCGCAGGGGCATCTGACATTCAAGTTGACTCACAAGGACGAATTGCTATCCCTGCATCCCTTCGAATACACGCTGGTATCTCCGAAAACTCCGATGCCGTCATTGCAGGAACTGGTGAGAAGATCGAAGTTTGGTCGCGGGATTCGTGGATGCAAATGAATGCATCGATGGACGAAGGCAAGCTTATCGAAGCTGCTCAGCGTACGGGACTGGGGGCAGAGCTCTGATGTCCACATACCATGTTCCAGTGATGCTAGATGAATGCATCGAAGGCTTGAACATCAAGCCAAACGGCATTTATGTCGATGCTACTACCGGAGGCGGTGGGCATTCGATTCACATTCATGAGCGGTTATCGAACGACGGTCGGCTTATTTGCCTTGACCAAGACACAGATGCACTTGCGGCGGCAAAGCTGCGATTAGGCTCACCCCCAAATGTCAATTTTGTGAAGTCAAACTTTGGTGACCTAGGTAGTGTCATTGCGGAGCTGGCTCCACAGGGTGTCGATGGAATTCTCTTTGATTTGGGAGTCTCATCGTTTCAGCTTGATACGCCTCAACGCGGCTTCGCCATTCGCTTCAAGGGTCCACTTGATATGCGTATGGATCAAACAAGTGATGGTGAGACCGCAGCTGACCTAGTCAATCGGCTTCCAGAGGCAGAACTTGCTGACATTTTATTCACTTATGGTGAAGAGACGAGGAGCCGCCGTATCGCAAAAGCGATTGTTGATGCGCGTCCGCTTTCCACTACAGAAGACCTTGTGGACGCCGTGCGGCGCGCGATGCCAACTGGGACTCGCCCTGGGCAAGTTCACCCCGCAACTAAAGTGTTCCAGGCTCTCCGCATAGCTGTCAATGATGAGCTTGGCGTTTTACCGAGGGCGATCATCGCTGGAATTAACGGGCTAGCACAAAACGGACGCATCGTCGTCATGTCCTACCACTCCCTTGAAGATCGCGTCGTTAAACGCATCTTGACGGAAGGTTCGGGGAAGTCGATTGCATCGGATGGCTGGTCAGTCACCGATGTCCCGAAGGTTTTGGAGTTGGTTACACGTAAGGGCATCAGTCCAACGGATACCGAGCAACGCTTAAATCCGCGAAGTCGAAGTGCAAAGCTGCGCGTTGCTGAACGTATCGCAGCCGGGATGTTAAACGGGATAGGAGTTTAGAATGTTGGATTTTGATTGGAATCAAATGCGTACCTCAATCCCGGTAACACAAAGGGTTACTTCGGGACAGGTCAAAGTTGCCTCTCCTGCAAGGAAAACGAATCCTAAGTATAGGGTTAATCGCTATGTGCGGATGGCAGTGTCGATGGCATTTTTTGTGACGACAGCCAGCCTTTTGGTTAGCTTTGGTTTGCATACCTTCGCTACATCCCTGAGCTACAAAGTCCAGCTCGCCAAGCTTGAATCCGCCGCCCAGCTAGAGCGTAACGCTCGCTTACAGATGTCATTGGATGATTTAGTGACGAATCAACATTCGGCAATTCAACTTGGACTCTCAGAATTCAGCACTCCAGAACGCATTGTTGTAGGCGGTAAGTAATGATGGACGATCTTCGTAACCAACGGCCCGGACGCGTTCCGGCTCCGCCAACTCGTCTTGGGCAAACACAAAACATGAACGCAAGGGTCATGAATCGTGCACGTAAGGATGAGAATGGTCGTCTGAAAGTTGTATTGTTGGTTGGTGGACTGGCATTCGCGATGATTGCCGGAAAGTTGACTATCGTTCAGCTGGTGCAGCGAGATCTTTATGCGGGCCAGTCATCCGTCTCACGGATTCGCCAAATTGATGATGCACCCCGGCGCGGGATGATTGTTGACCGTAACGGTCGCGCACTTGTCATGAATGTTCCTGCGGCTACGGTCGTATTCGATGCGAATCTGTTAGTAAAGCAGGCTGGCGATCCGGATGAATTGTTGGCATCCACGCGTGATGGCCTTTCAGAAGCTTTACCTGGCCTTGACCTCGCATCCATGTTGCCTCCGGCCAGCGAAATTCGGTTGCGACGAAACAATGCGCGACCACGCTTTCAACCAGTTGAGCTTGTACGTGATCTCGAGGTAACGAATGTCAATATAGCGTCTTTACGAAAACTCCCCGGTGTTGGGATTGTTAAGACCACGAAGCGGGAACTAGCATCTGGTGAAATCGCAGCTAGTATTGTCGGAGTGATGGGAAGGGATAGCAATCCTCTCTCTGGTATGGAACTCTCGATGAATGAGCAGCTGGTTGGTGTCGCAGGTCGTCGATACTTGGCCAAAGACCTCGATGGCATCATCCCTGGTACAGAAGAAGTTGTTTCCCGGGTCAAACATGGAAATGATGTCGTCCTCACAATCGACTCTGTACTACAGTCTGAAGCTGAAGCGCTGATTCAAAATGTTGTCAGTAAAAGTCATGCACAATATGGATCTGTGGTTATGTTGGATGCAACATCGGGCGATGTTCTTGTAATGGCCAACGCAACGGGTGAGGAAATGCTGCGCACGGCCGAGCCTGGCATGCGGAAGCTCTTGCTCACCAAAAACTGGGCCGTTGAAGGGGCAAATGAACCTGGTTCGACGTTCAAGTCATTTACTGTCGCATCGGCACTAGATGCAGGCGTCATTTCCGCAAATGCAAGCTTTTTCTGTAGCGGAGAGCGTCGTATCGGTAAGCGTGCGATTCACTGTGCACCGCACGGTGAATTTCAAAATGGGCATGCAACCCAAAACGTTAGCGGAGTAATCAAATACTCCTGTAACGTGGCTACTGCGGAGATAGCTTCTCGACTCGGTTGGGACCGCTTGACGTCTACACTGCAATCGGTCGGCTGTGGACAGCGATTGCATATTGGGTTGAATGGAGCAACACGTGGTGCCTTCCCAGAGAACGAATCCAAGATTGGACTCGCGACATTGTCCTTTGGCCAAGGTCCAGCAGTGAGTCCGCTGCACCTTGCTAGTGCGTATGGCACGTTCGTAGATGGAACATATAGGTATCCAACGCTTATTCACTCAGTGCGCAATCAGGCAACGGGTAATGTTTCCCCGACAAAGAGAACGGAATCTGTTCGTGTCTTCTCGCCCGAGACAGCATCACAAATGCGGTCTCTATTGATGGATGTCATCGAGACGGGAACAGGAACGAAGGCTCAGCTTGCTTTTCATGATGCTGGTGGAAAAACCGGTACAGCGCAAATGGTTGAAAATGGCAGATACAACGGGAAATACATGGCATCGTTCGTAGGCCTTGCACCAATCCAATCACCAAAGTTTATTGTCGCTGTCACGGTAGCGGCACCAAAGGGTGACCACTACGGCGGAACAGTTGCTGGCCCTGTTTT
>JAURHZ010000130.1 GCA_030833025.1 Armatimonadota bacterium | reverse complement strand
TGGCGTCGTTCAATCAATGAGCGTACGACGTGGGCCGCCTCGGCATCCTGGTCGACGTGACGCGTCACCTCCGGAGCCGGCCCAGCCTTCCGTACGGGTTGCATCTCGAGCCGGTAGCGCTCATCGAGGTCTGCATGCGCAATCAGCTCATTGGCAAGGACCACCAATGTCTCATGCGCGCGGTAATTTGCGGGCAGACGGTGGATTTCCCCCATCGGAAATGCCTTCCGAAATGCCATCACCGTGCGGCGCGGATCGCACCCACGGAAGCCGTAAATGCTCTGACCTACATCCCCAACCAGAAACAAATTCCCACTGCGTTTTGCAAATGCACGGGCGATTTCCCACTGGACATCGGATGTATCCTGCGTCTCATCCACGAGGACATAGTCAAACGCCACCTCATACTTGGTCCGGATGCTTGCGTTGTCGCGCAGCAGCAACCAGCACTCGAGGAGAAGGTCATCAAAGTCAAGCCGCTTGGATGGAATTTTTGAAAGAACATCGTATTCCTTCGTCTTCGCCATTTCATAGCAGCGCCAGAAGCGGGCGGTATCGACAATCGCCGGCTTATCCCAATCTGGATAGAGATAAGCAAGCGCGGTTTCGGCCTCTTCGGCGTACTTCCCCATGTTTTTACAGGCTGACACGGCAAGCAGCGCTGTCTTGCGGTCCATCTTGATGTTTTGGCAGTACGGCGGGGATGGAAGCTTATCGTTTACCCCGGAGCGCCCGAGGATAGCGCGGACGACACGTTGCTGCCAGTACTCATCCGCGATTTCGAACTTGCCTTCTTTGCCATAAATGTCCGCCCACTCCCGCTTAACAATGCGCAACGCGTGGGAGTGAAAGGTGCCAATCCAAATGCCATCGAGGACTTCGGGGCCGACGAGAGCGAGGAGGCGATCCGCCATGTCATCCGCAGCACGACGGGTAAATGTTGCAACAAGAATTCGCTTTGCTGGGACGCCTTCGGCGAGGAGCCGTGCGATACGCCGAATAAGAACCGTGGTCTTTCCCGAGCCCGCACCGGCGAGGACAAGCGCTGCCCCTTTGTCAAACCGGAAGGCGGTCTCTTGGCTGGGATTTAGGCCTTTGGCAAGCCCCTCGATATCGATGTGGCTAACATCAACGGGTGTTTCAGAAGGGGTTTCAGAGACCATGCGAGCACGCAGAATACCGCATCCTGCGTGCCCGTGTAGTGTCATTTATTACATCAGTTTGATGCTGGCGGCGGGAAGACACAATCCGGTGCCAGACGGGCGATGATGACATCAGCGTCAAAGGTGCCATCGGCGGCAAATGTCCCGTGTGCCGAGACCGCATCTCCGACGGTAATACCGGTGAGTGTACCTGCCTGCGGGCGTCCACCTTTTCCGAGGAGAACTTTGTCCGTAGCAGACACCGTGATCTTAACCAGATTGGCTCCTGTTGCGTGGTTGGATTCCCGAGGCTTGACAATAACAACGCCATTTGTGACATCGATTTCCGTCACAACACCACCAACATGGTCACCGGCGATTGATGTGTCATCCCCTGGATGCACTCCCGGGTGTCCACCAGGATTAGCGCCACCCTGTGGCACGATGTTGATCTCCGTAGCGGCCAGTGTCTTGGATACATCATCGTACGTCCCACGAACCACAACCGTTTGGCCATCCAGAAGCGTTGCTGTCGAGCCATCGCGTGCGAGGATAACCGTGTTGGCATCATAGGTGACGTTGATATTGGACATCGGACCAGGCTTGTACGCGGGAGGCATCGGGTACGGGAGTATCTGCACCGGAGGTCGCATCCCGCCACCGGTCATCACAAACGATGTCGATGTCAGGTTGCTGACTTGGCCGCTGTTAGCAAAGCGCTTGAACTTACCTTCAAAGCCAGCTGGTGGCTCAGGGATAATTCCGATTTTGAGCTTGCCTCCGGAGATCTCAAAGGATGCGAGGTTGAAGTCAACAACGAGCTGGCGGTTCGTGGATGCTTTGAAGGGTACACGGCTGCGGCTTGTATGAATGGCGAGGCCATTTGAGACCGTGGTCGATGGGCTTGGCGCAACTTGTATGGATTTGCTGTCTCCCGATGTACCTACAAGCGTGACGGTGTCGGCATACGTTACGCGGATGTGTGTGTACGACTCGTCATTCAGCTGGATGGAGCTAAGCAGCTCGGCGGTGTCTTTGAGCGAAACAATGTCAATGTTTTTACCGGCGGTTGATGTGTATACATCGGTGAACGTTTTGCCATCCCCTATGGAGATACTCTTCAGCGTCACCCAAACGTGCGCGTACATGTCGATGAACTGGTCTGTGACGTAGATGTCAACGCCTCGGGATGCAGCGGGCGTTGATCCACCTCCGCACCCGGCGAGAATGCCAAGCGAGAGAACCGATGCGACTGCGACCACGGGTGCCCAAGTTGAAACCTTCATTGCCACTTCCTCCATCACTCAAAATTCGAAAGACCTCTGCAATATATCAATGCTCGCATTATTCACGATGAATGTGAATATGTAGTGAATGGTTGGACGAACGATAGGTCAAAGATGTCACACGTGAGCCAACTTTTTGGCAGGTTTCGTTGCCTTATGGGCCGGGCGGAGGATGTGACCTAGTTCGTGTGGTGATCTTGGGATGTAATACGGACATCCAGTGCATCCAGGCGATCATCGGGGTCTGGTTTACCCGACACGCGGACCCAGATACGGCGTCCAAGGGTGATATCGGTAAACGTCGCAGGTGCCGGGGGTAGGCTCTCTGCAAACCCGTATGATGTCTGCTCTCCTACCCGAAAGCGTAGCGTTGCATACGCCTGCCCATTACTTGCATCATCCACCCGAAGCTGAAACGTCCGCTTAGCAATATCGAGGCGTGTCACGGTTCCAGAAATGGTGACCCGCTCGGGCATCCCCTGATCGAACACCACGACTGGCGTGAAAAGGCGTGTTTCCGCGTTGATGGTTCCCGTCACTGTAGCTGCCGATGATAGTGCCGTTCGGGTTTTCAGTGCATACGGAAGTGGCGGTGACGCCAAGCCAGGTTCACTGATCAGGTTGATGAACGGTGTCTGGACAGCATCCACGGATAATGGAATCGAACTAGAGCTCAATAAGCTGACTTCGATGGGAGCTTCATTGATTTCTATGCCTCTATCCGTGGTGAGCTGCAGCACAAGCCTGGGGCTGTCCCGGTCACGTGACGGAATGACGTAGTTGAGCGTCAGTTCCCCATCGCCAGTGCTTGTAGGCCGGTTTGCATTCGTGGTTCTTGCAGGCGTGAGCGTGCATGGCTGTAGGCTTTCTCCTTCGGATGCAGTGCATTTAGCCCCTTGATCAATCACGACAACGACTTGGGTAGGATTCGGGACTGGAAGTTCGATGGTCCCAAGGAGACGGGCGACACTTTCATCATGTATCAGCTCAATAGCCCCCGGCTTGAAATCTCTGACTGGGACAACGGTGCCATCTGCGAGGACGATAGAAACACGCTTAATCGTTACCCAGGTGTGTGGAAGGACATGGATGGTTCTATGGTTGGACTCATTGAAATCGCTGGACGGGATATGCAGAAAGATGTCCTTATGGAACATGGTCTGCCGTACATCATGCCCGTTTGGTTTGCAGCCGGCTATCGCGAGGAGGACTGGAGCAAGCAACAGGACTGACAACTTCATCGACATCGAGTGTAGCCCACCCGCGTACCATCCCCAACAGGTAAAAGGTCTTATCTGAACGCATCCATACGCGAACTGACCGGAAATGTGCTTTAGTTGACCGCTTTTGTCGCCGAAATTACCCTATGGTCGTTTGCCCTGTGAAACATCACAGGGGTAAACTTTACGCTGGTGTATCTGTGCAATGACGCAGGGGGGAAAACCATGAACAAGTTGATTGCGGGTGCCGTCGCATTACTCATCACTGTGAGCTCTGCCGTTGCTGCAGGTCCAAAGAAATTGTTGGTCGTTACGGTGACCAAGGGGTTCCGGCACGCGGATTCGATTCCGGTTGCTGAGCGTGTAATCGCCGAGCTAGGTAAGAAGTCTGGCAAGTTCGAAGTGGACTACGTCCGCACAGATGCCGAGATGGCTGAAAAGATGACCGTTGAAGCGCTGAAGAAATACGATGGCGTTTTCTTTGCATCAACGACCGGGTCCCTGCCACTTCCTGACAAGGAAGGTTTCCTGGCGTGGGTGCGTTCCGGCAAGGGCTATGCAGGAGCGCATGCCGCATCTGACACATTCCATGACTTTGTTCCGTATCTGGACATGGTGGGTGGTGAGTTCAAGACCCACGGACCACAGGTTGAAGTCGAGTGCATCGTTCAGGATGACAAGCATCCAGCAACAAAGCATATCGACAAGTCGATCAAGGTCTTTGATGAGATTTACCTCTTTGATCGCTACGACAAGAACAAGATTCATTTGCTTTTGGATCTGGATAAGCATCCAAATACGAAGGAAGCTGGCCATTATGGAATTGCGTGGTGCAAGTCCTATGGCAAGGGGAAGATGTTCTACACAGAGCTCGGGCACCGCGTGGATGTCTGGGAAAAGCCTTGGTACCAGGAGCATGTTCTGGGTGGCATTTTGTGGAGTCTAGGTTTGGCCAAGGGTAGCAGTGACCTGCCGAAGGCAAAGTAGTTTTGGTAGTTCCCGGATTTCAAACCGGTGGATGGGATGGAAATTGTAATGAGTGAAGAGTCAAATGTAAGCCGTCGCGATATGTTTGGTGGCGCGTTGGCACTGGGTCTGCTTGTGGGTGGAGCATCTGCGGCGAATGCCGTCGAGTTGATTCCAGAGTCCCTTGAGCAAGGCAAAAAGCCTGCAGCAAAGCCTCCTGTAAAACCAGCTGCAAAACCTGCTGCTAAGGTATCGACGCCTGCACCATCCGCGCCGCCAGCGTACCCAGCAGATCCTCCCAAGCCTACCGTCAGCTGCGCTGTCATCGGTCTTGGTGAGCAAGGCCGTGAAGTCCTCAAGGCACTGGATTACCTTGGTAATGCCGACATCAAGCACATCATCGATGTCTATGAGCCAAGCCACCGCCGTGCAAGTGAGATTGCACCAAAGGCAGCAACGGGAACGGATTACAAGGCTGCGATTGCGGATGCATCCGTAAAGACAATCTTTGTCGCCACCCCGACGCATATGCACCGTGAGATCGTGGTTGCAGCGCTTGAAGCGGGTAAGCACGTGTTCTGCGAGGCTCCTATTGCCAATACCATCGAGGATGCCCGTGCAATCGCACAGGCTGCCAAGAAGGCTGCAGAGAAGGGCGTTGTCTTCCACACAGGTTTGCAGGAGCGCACGAATCCTCAGCACCACCACGTTTGGAAGTTTGTAACCACGGGTGTCCTTGGGCCAAACTTCACCACGTGTAAGTCGCAGTGGAACAAGAAGACATCCTGGCGCAAGACCGCGCCAAATGGTGCACGTGAAGCAGCACTCAACTGGCGCTTGAACAAGTCCGTCAGCCTTGGCCTTGCTGGTGAGATCGGTATCCACCCACTTGACACAGCCGCTTGGTTTGTCAAGAGTGAGCCTGTTGCCGTTACCGGCTTTGGTTCGCTGACAAACTGGAAGGATGGCCGTGAGGTTGCAGACTCCGTGACAGCAGTCCTTGAGTTTGCGAACGGCGTCCGGATGATCTTTGATGCAACGCTGTCGAACTCCTTTGCAGGCAACTACGAGCAGTTCCAAGGCTCGGATGCAGCGATTATGCTGAAGGATCCAATCGACAAGAACACACGTGCTTGGATGATTAAAGAAGCGGATGCCACAGCACTTGGCTGGGAAGTCTATGCTTACCGTGAAGCCGTCGGAGATGACACGGGTATTGCGCTGGTTGCGGATGCATCCAAGCTCCTCAAGCGCGGCCTCGAGCCGGGTAAGAACCGTAATGTTGACCCGAAGAAGACGCCGGTGTACTACGCCTGTGATGCCTTCCTCGATGGTGTGCGTGCAGGAAAGCAAACGGAAGCGGATGCAACCGTTGGCTACCGTGCGACGGTTGTTGCAATTCGTGCAAATGAAGCGGTGCAGAACGGTGGACGTGTCACCATTTCGAAGGAAGACCTCACCATCTAAGGAACAGGTCAGTTTGGATTTAGGCTCCGGGTACGCCCGGGGCCGATGTTTGGAAGCGATGCTGATTGGTTCGCTGATCGGCACCGATGTAATGAAGACCTCGCCAATTATCTTGAAGGTCAGTTTGGATTTGGGTCTCAGACACACCTGAGGCTCATGTCGGATGTGGTGCTGAATGGTCTTCCGTTCAGAATCAAAAAATAAAGACCTCACCGTCTAACAAGCCGGTCGGGTTGAATTTGGGCTTCAGACACACCTGAGGTTCATTTGTAGAGGAATAGGAACAATTATGGAAAGTGGAACCAACGGCGCATCCCGTCGTGATTTTCTTAAAGTAGCCACCGGCGCAGCTGGAGCGGTCGTAACTGGTGTCGCAGTCGCGCCAGCAACCGCACAAACCCCAGTCGCAAAGGGCCCAGCTACTATCACCACAAGTGGCATTGCTCACCCAGT
>JAURHZ010000012.1 GCA_030833025.1 Armatimonadota bacterium | reverse complement strand
CTCACCAAAATCGTTGCGCCTGTAAAGCTATTAGATGACAAAACGCTTCTCCCTCGCGGTCCGGGAGGTCCCAGCGGGTTTTCAAATCCGACATCCGTTTCTGCCTCTAACAATTCCGTCTTTGTCGTCAGTGGAAACCGCCTCTTGAAGTTTTCCGAGGATGGCCTAAAGCTCCAAACATCAACAGAACTTCCAGCCGATGAAGCCGGCGGGTTTCCCGGTGGGCAATTCGGTGGTCCAGGGGGCCCCGGAGGACCGGGAGGCCCTGGTGGCTTTGGCCGAAATGTCAACCTGAACGACTTTATCAAACAACGCATTGCACACGTGAAGCTTCAACTCGATGGCAAATCACAAGGCCTAACGCCCCGTAGCATGGGGCCCGGCGGCCCCGGAAGGCCATAAAACTCCAAGCTTTTACGCGAATTGTCCAATGGTATGAACCTGATGCGTGAGAATGCGTCCCTATCGCACCCCCGTACATTAAGATGACATTATGACATTCCCGCTTGTCCACATTGCTTCCCTCCTGCTGGCCATCGCGCCACCAGCATCAAAGCCCGCTAAAGCTCCTCCTACCAAAGTAGTAAAACCCACAGCACAGCCTGTAAAGGCAAGCCAAAACCAAGACTTCCATACGCAAAACGCCATCCATTCCATCCGGATTGAGCTGACAGCCGATGCTTGGCAACAAATGCAACCAAAGCCCAAAGGCTTTATGCAAAATGACTTCCCAGAACAACCCGCAAAGCTAACGGTAGATGGCAAACCGTACACGGTGAGCATCCGGTTTAAGGGGAACGGAACCTACATGATGTCCGGTTCACTCATAAAGCGACCGTTCAAAATCGACATCGACAAGATTGTCAAAGAACAGAACATCAATGGCATCACAACGCTGAATCTTGGCAATAACGTGATGGACCAAACTGGGCTACGGGAAGTGTTGGCCTATGAGTTGTTCACACAGCTGGGTGTTCCGTGCAGCAAGACCACATTCGCGGATGTCACGCTGCAAATTCCCGGTATCGCCGATAATCTAGCCGTCGGTCTTTATTCAATCCCAGAGCAGCTGGATGCGCGTTTTTTCGCGCGTCATTATCCAAAACCGGTTACCTTCGTTCTAAAGCCTGAAAATGCCAATGGCCTCCCAAAGTTTGACACGTGGAAGCAATACGAGACGGTGTACGAACCAAAAGGTAAGCCATCGGATGATGACAAAAAGCGCTTTATGGACTTCATTTCATTTTTGCACAACAGCAAAGATGATGAATTCGCAGCAAAACTCGGCGACTATCTGGACATCGAAAACTTCGCGCGCTTTTTAGCCGGGACGGTTGTCACCAGCGCTATGGATAGCATCCTCGCGATGGGGCATAACTACTACATCATCCGGGATCCAGTCAGCGGCAAGTTTCAGTTCCTCCCGTGGGACCTTGACCTTGCGTTTGGCGCGTTCCCGATGGCTGGTGCAAACGGCATCCGCCTGTCGGTTACCAAGCCCTACACCGAGCGTGAAGTCCTGTTGAAGCGCTTTCTTGCGGTACCAATGGCGCGTGCCCGTTACGAGGTGGCCTGCCGAAATGCATCGGCAATCATGCGCAAGCTCGAACCTCTGCGTACATCCCTTGGGCGGACTATCGCACCCGTGATTGCCAAAAATGACATGTCCACTGTCCCTGGCGCCCCAAATTTTGGGATGTTTGGTGGGCCTGCGCCGGCTCAGGATTCTGTTAAGCCCGTCGTCGCGGCAAACACCAAGAGTGTTTTCGTCCTAAGAAATGGACAGCTACATCAGTTTGCGGCAAACGGTCTAAAACCAATTGCATCGGCGAAGCTACCTGCGCAGCAACAAAATCCGATGCCAAACATGTTCGGCGATGGAGTAACCCTCACCGAGTTCTTTACGCAGCGCGCTGATCACATTGCAGGGCAGCTGGCAGGAAAGCTAACGGGTGAGCAGCCACGCGGAATGATGGGTGGCCCAGGTGGCCCGGGTGGTTTTGACTTGAGTAACTTAGTCGCAGGAAATGCAACTAACTTGCTCGGCCTAACGGGTGACACATTTGAGCCTACAGAATGGTCCAAAAAATGGGCTGACCTTTTTGCAACGATTGATACGGGTAAGGATAATCAGCTCTCGAAAGCCGAATGGGACACGGCAACATTGAAGCCAAATGACTTCATGGCAAACATATTTCCCGGGCAAATTTGGGCTGCATTGGGTGGCAAAACAGTCGCACAAGCAAGCTTTACAAAGATCACTACGGGTTGGTTTGAGACATTTGATGCTAATCACGATGGCAAATTGACCCGAAAAGAACTTGGGGATGGTTTTCTTGCCGCATTGCCTCCGCCAGATTTTGGTAGGCCCGGCGGTTTCCCCGGAGGCCCTGGTCAATAAATGTCATCGGTAGACTTATCAGCAACGCATGTGCGCAGCGGTACAGAGCTTAAGTTCATCGTCGATGAAGCCAAGGTCAATGCACTCCTTGAAAAGCTTTCGACGACGCTTGGGCCGGATACCTACGGTGGTGGGGATGGTACCTACAATGTTGCCAGTCTGTATCTCGACACTCCTGAGTTGGCATCGTTTACGCGCGAACTCCCCGGCAAGTGGCGTCTCCGCCGCTATGGCAACGAAGACATCATCCATGTTGAATACAAAGCCAAACCCGCCCCGGGGCAAGTCGTAAAACATCGCTCAACCGTCAAAGCCGCTGATATCGCAGAGATAGGCAGCCGGCCAAAACCGAAGTGGTTTGCACGGGATGTCGAAGCAAATCACCTCAGGCCTACTCAGCTTATATCCTATACCCGCCAGGCGTATATGGGATTAGTCGATGGAATCGATTTGCGGGTTACTCTCGACCTTGATGTCCGTGCGGTTCCAATCGATGCATATATCGTCCCAGAGCGCGGTGAGAAAGCCAAACCAATTGTCTCCGGGCGGGTCCTTGAAGTAAAGTTTGAGGATGCACCACCTGCTGGATTTCTGGCTGACCTTTCGGAACTTGGGCTTGAGCCAATGTCATTCTCCAAGTACAGGATGGCGATGATTTGCGCAGGTCATTAGTCACTGCTACCGCGCAAAAACATGCAGGTGCCTTAGTCGCCCTCATTGCCCTAGAGGCCATCGGGGCCGGAGTCTCCGTCCTGACGCCGCTGCCGCTACAGGCTGCAATTGACTCCATCAGTGGTAAATCCAAGCTCGTCAGCTGGCTCCCGGCATCGTGGACAAACAGTCTCCTGACACTTGCATTGGCAAGCGTTGGATTTGCCATCATCCAACAAGTCATCAACATGGCGAGCAGCATCGTCGCCACACGCACCGGTCAAAAAGTGACTGTCGAGCTTCGCGGTCAATGCTTTGATGCTGCACAAAAACGCTCGATTGCAAGTCATCTGACAAGCGGGACCGCGGATGCCCTCTACCGTATCCAAACCGACACACAAGCACTGGAATGGATTCTCCTCGATGGTGCCCTGCCGGTACTGACGGCAACACTTTCGATCATCGCGATGACCGCCGCGCTACTAACCCTCAATCTACAGCTTGCACTCGTAGCCCTTATCCTTGGCCCCATCCTGGTCGTTATCGGACGCACGACACGTCCGGCGCTCAAATCTACAGCACGCGCCGCAAAGCAGCAGGAAAGCCAAGCCCTTGGCATTATCGAAAGTGCCCTGTCTGGACTACAAACCGTCAAAGCGTACAACCTACGAAGCTATACCCTGAGCCGGTATACACAGATTGCCGAAAGCGCGGTAGCCCGGCGGATCAGAATCGCCTGGTTGGATAGCAGCCTCGGGGCTGCGGTGCAAATACTCTGCGCAATTGGGCTTGCGGGAGCACTGTACATCGGCGCGGATGCCGCAGCGCACGGGACACTCTCCCCCGGTCAAGTCATCCTTGGCATCCACTATTTAGGACAAATCTACACTCCAATCCGAGTCATCGGTAAAAAGTGGGCCAGCCTCCAAACGCAGCTTGTCAGCCTTGAACGTATCGACTTTCTCCTACAAACCGACACTGATGTCCCGGTCCCAAAAAACCCTCAGGCGATACCCCCAACAGTCCAAGACATTTCCCTCACAAATGTCAGCTTTGCCTACGATGAAGCGCATCCTATTTTGCAGGATGTAAGCATCACAATACGCAAAGGCGATGTCATAGCCCTCACAGGCCCAACGGGAATTGGTAAATCAACGCTGATCGGGCTCCTTCTACGTTTAATCGACCCGGTTTCGGGAAATGTCAGCATCAATGGAATCCCAGCGACACAGCTCGACCCCGAAAGCCTTCGCGGGCTTTACGCAACCGTTCTCCAAGAGACTGTTCTCTTCCCAGGTACGATTCGGGAAAACCTTTTACTTGCACAGCCAAGTGCATCCGAGGATGACATTCAAGCAGCCATCGATGCCGCTGCGCTCCGAAGTGCAATAAACACCTTCCCGCTTGGCCTTGACACCGTAGTGGGTGAACGGGGGGCCAAGCTGTCCGGCGGCGAGCGTCAGCGCGTCGGGCTCGCGCGAGCATTCCTGCGGGATGCGCCAATCCTGCTGCTCGATGAACCCACAAGTGCATTGGATCCAGCGACAGAAGAGGGCGTTCTGGATGCACTGAAGCGTCTGATGGTTGGTCGGACCGTGGTCATGGTCACACACCGCGAAGCGCCAACGCGTTTGGCCGGTCGGGTCTACCGGTTGGAAAGTGGGCGCTTGTGCGAGCAAAACATATCTCAAATGTCAAACAGTACCCCAACGATTGACAATGCCATTCAGCAGATTTTATAGTCCATAGACCCACGAACACCCAAATCCTCACGCCGCCTTCATAATCTTCGAACACAATGCAGTAGTCATGAAAATTCTGTGCATTGAGGACGATGAAAACATCGCGGAAATAGTCAAATTGGGACTTGAATCCGCTGGATGGACGGTTGAAATCGCATCGAATGGAACCGAAGGCATTGAACTCGCACGCGAAGGTGGCTGGGGCCTCCTCGTAGTCGATGGCATGCTCCCGGGCATGGATGGCGTCGAGATCTGCAAACGCCTCCGCTCCGGACGCGACCGCACACCAATCCTGATGCTCACCGCACGTGACACCGTAAAAGATGAAGTCCGCGGTCTCGAGGCTGGCGCAGATGACTACCTAACAAAGCCATTTTCGATGGAAGTTCTCCTCGCGCGCTGCCGGGTTCTGCTCCGCCGGGATGCACGTGAAAAGTCACGATTTGTCCACATCGATGACCTTGAAGTAGACACCGTCAACCGTACCGTCAAGCGGGATTCGATCGATCTTCAGCTCACGCAACGCGAATTCGGCGTCTTTGAAGCCCTTCTTCTACGCGAAGGCACCGTTGTCAGTCGCGAGCAGCTGAGACTTCGTGTCTGGAATGATGATGCAGCTGTCGGTTCGAATGTCGTCGATGTCTACGTTAAACAGCTGCGAAGCAAGCTGGATGACACCCGAGAGCCTCGCCTGATCCGGACCGTCTACGGAGCAGGATATATACTCGAACGGCCCATCACTCACTGATACGAAATGACTGTCCGCGCAAAACTAACCCTGCTCAATGTAACGGTTCTCTTCTTGATCTTGATCGGGATGGGAATGGCCCTTCGTGGGCGTATTTACATCAGCATGATGAACACCTTGGACAGAGAACTTGCTTCAAGGGCATCACAGATAACCCAGCCACGTGGCGGGCGCCCGCGCGGCCCAGGTGGACCTCTCGGCGGCCTCATCGGCACCCTTAACCGTCAGCAACAGCCAGCGTACCCGCGCGATGACCCACCACAAAGCGACCCACAATCACAGGCTAGGCGCGATAATCACACTGGTGGTGATGCCAGAGGCTTCAATGACCCGAACCAGGATCGAAGGGATTTTGGCCCCCCTTTTGACGGTTTTGGACGACCGCCAATTCCACCAAACCTACCGCTCTACACCTTAGATGGCTCCCGTGTCAACGATCGGCAGCCACCGG
Source organism: Armatimonadota bacterium (assembly GCA_030833025.1). GTDB lineage: Bacteria > Armatimonadota > Armatimonadia > Armatimonadales > Armatimonadaceae > CAIRTT01. The sequence goes on along the minus strand of JAURHZ010000012.1, from coordinate 12,060 downwards.
CAGTTGATGCTAATCTCATCGTCCAAGCAGGCAAAACACGCCAAGAAACCTATGTCACTAACGGAGATCAACGCATTTATACGCGTCCGGTGCGTTTCCGTGACATGGATCTCGTCTTCCAAGCGGCAACCAGTATCCGTGGGCTCCACGATGACCTTGCGACCATCACCCGCGAAATGTTGGTGCTGTCTCCAATCGCACTCCTTGCAGCGACTATCGCCGGGATGTTCCTGACGCGTAGGATGCTGAGCCCGGTTGATGCTATTAGCCGCACAGCCGAGACCATCCAGGCAGATAATCTGTCTGACCGCCTTCCCGTCAACGGCACGGATGAGTTTGGCAAGCTCTCACTGACCATCAACAATATGCTCTCTCGCCTCGAAACGCAGTTTGAGCAGCAACGGCGGTTTGTCGGGGATGCATCCCACGAGCTGCGCAGTCCCCTCACTGTCATTAAGGGTGCGGCAGAGCTTGGTGGCGCCGATGACCTTGCAACAGACCGCAGCCGTGACTACTTTCGGCGTATCAATCAAGCCGCCGACCGTACGACCAGGCTGGTGGAAAACCTGCTTTTCCTCGCACGCTCGGACAACGGAGTCCTCATCGCCAATCGCCGTGAAACCGATGTCTCCGAGCTCGTGCAAGGCGCTATCGATGAGGTTGCGGCATCATTTACGGCTCATCCAGCGGTGGATGTCAAGCTCGATGCAACGATGCTGAATATCGATGGAGAGCTCATCCACCGAGCCTTGTGCAACCTGATCAGCAATGCCTATCGGCACACTCCAGAATCAGGAAATGTCACGATCACCGTGACGGAAACAGCCATCACCGTGAGCGATAATGGCTGCGGAATCCCAGAAAACCACCTTCCACATGTGCAGGAACGCTTCTACCGCGCGGATGCGAGCCGGTCACGCAAGGCAGGCGGCACAGGACTTGGATTGTCCATTGTGCAGAGCATTGCAGCGGCTCATGGCGGGGATGTAGCCATCGATAGTAAAGAAGGTCACGGGACATCCGTCACCTTGACCTTCACCACATGATGTTGCTTCGCTAAACAGCCCTCGCGCCTGCTTTTCCGGCATCCACGACAAACGATGCACGCTTAGTTACGACACCGCCCTCTTTTGCAACCTGATCAACAACCATGAAGTCCGATGTCCACTGCGTTGGCGTCACACGACATCTGATATAGCCACGCTGCTGGTTATGGAACTTCACAAATGGATTCTCACGCAGCAAGTCATCCAAAATCTTTGGCTTATCGACACCATCCCCACCACTGGAAATGCTCGTTCCGACAAACTCTGTGGCGACAATGGGGAGCTCGGGTTTACGGTCATCCACGCGAAGGTCATTGACCCAGTTGGTATGGATGTCTCCCGTGAGCACAACAGTATTACGTATACGGTTGTCCTGGATGAACTTGGCGAGAGCCATCCGCTCGCCTGCATAGCCAGGCCACTGGTCCATAGAGTACTTTTGTTCAGGCCCCATTGAGCGGTCCACCATCCCCATCATCACTTGCTGGGCAAGCACATTCCAAGTGCCCGTTGATGCTTTCAGACCTCGTTCAAGCCACTCACGCTGTGTTGCTCCAAGCATGGATTGCTTAGGGGAGAGGGTTGCATCATTTATGGGTGAAAGGCCATCGCCGTTTGGCTGATCCGCACGATATTGCCGCGTGTCGAGCACGAGAAGCTCAGCGAGATTGCCAAACTTTGCTTTGCGGTAGAGCTGCATGTCAGGCCCACGAGGAATGGATGTTCTGCGAAGTGGCATCATTTCGTAATAAGCCTGATACGCATTTGCCCGGTGGATTAGGAATTCCGGTGCCTCGATTCCTTTGCGCTCGGAAATGTCCCCCGCGTAGTTATTTTCGACTTCGTGGTCGTCCCATGTCACAAACCACGGGCAGCGTGCGTGGGCAGCCTGAAGCAACGGATCCATGCGGTATTGGTTATAGCGAATTCGGTAATCGCTTACATTGAATAGCTTTGCATTGGAGTGACGGCGTGGGCGGTTTTCCCCCGCAGCGTATTCATAAATGTAATCGCCGAGGTGAAACACGATGTCGTTGTCATCAGCGGCAAGCTGCTTGTACGCGGTGAAATAGCCATATTCCAAGTGTTGACAGCTAGCAACGGCAAAGTTGAACGATGACTTCTGGGCATTATCGACGGGCAGGGTTCGCGTGCGTCCAATCGGGCTTGTCGCATCCCCAGCTTGGAAGCGATACCAGTACCAGGTATCGGGAGATAAACCATCCACTTCGACATGCACGCTGTGACCCAGTAAGCGGCTTGCCCGTGATTTGCCACTCTTCAAAATCGTGGTGAAGCTATCCGATGCTGAAATTTCCCAGGTGACATCGATATCAGCAGCTGGCATCCCGCCATCCGGGTCAAGCGGACGCAGCGCAAGCTTGGTCCAAAGCACAACGCTGGATGCATCCGGGTCGCCACTCGCAACCCCGAGCGTGAATGGGTTATCTGCAAAGCGGGGATTCGAAATGGCAAATCCAGTGCCTTCATTGAGCAGCGATAGGCTTGCGAGTGTCGCAATAAACAAGCGTCGATTCATTTCGCCTTCCTTCCAGCAGAAACTGCACGTACACCGGCATCCGGGTTGTTGGTAATCACCCCATCCACACTGTAGCGGTCGAGAAAACGTCGAAAGACATCTGGTTCGTCATTGAATGTCCACACAAACATCTTCATCCCCCGGGAGTGCATTTTCTCAAGCACAGCCAGTCCTTCAGAATTGGGTTTGCCCTCATCTTCGATTGCGCTTCGATGTGGGTTTATGCCATATGCCCACGCCTTAATGCCATCGACTTTGTCTACACCCGGCAGCTCACCCGTAAGCCACATCAGGGGTAGATGAAGCTGATGGACATCACGCAAACGCTTCAGATGCGCATCATCAAACGACTGGATGATGTAGCCACTGCTTGGTGTATCGACCTTGTGCTTTGCAAGGGTCTGCAGCAAAACGGGCTCGAGTGGCTTGCCTTGCTTGACATGCCACTCAGGGTCTTTCGTCTCAATCAATAATGCCGTCTTACGTGACAAAGCCTTGTTCAAGCGCTGCACCAGCAAAACAAGCTCATCGAGGGTTGCAATCTGATACCCCTGCATTGTGTCCCGCTCACCAGCTTTCACACGCCCAAAAACGCGCAGCTGCTTTAGCTCAGCAAGCGTGAAGTCGATCGTGTACCAGTGACCATCCGGTCGCTTGCGCTCTGGGAATCGTGTGGCGGCATCTGTGGTCGTCTCGAGCGCCAAATCATGCAAGCAAACCAAGACGTTGTCTCGAGTGAGTATGACATCGGGCTCGATATAATCCGCCCCTTGAGCATGCGCGAGCGTATACGCCTCCAGGGTATGTTCCGGGAGATAACCGCTCGCGCCACGGTGTGCGACAACGGAGCGCGGACCGTTCTGTTGAATGAGCTGAAGCATCTGAATGTCCTTGGTATGCATCGGTTCCAATCCTGAAGATCGTCGAGCTAGTTTTTGTATGCCTTTGGGGAGAGAGCTCTCCCGGCTGCAATCGCTGCAAACCATTCTGCAGAACGCTCAGTGAAGGGAAGCTGCATTTCCGCAGTCGCAAGGTTGTTGTGCGGGCTGTCCATCATCGGGGCGACCTCTTTTGGTCCACGCAGCTGATTAAACATCGTCCAAATCCCATTCGGCGGCGTAATCGTGTCGATAAAACCCATCGAAACTAACGATTTGGCTTTTACACGAGGGGCAAAGTTGATGCCATCCACGTATGGAGCAACCGCCATCGCCTTTGGGCTCGATGCACGGAACGATGGGTAGCCTTGCTGATGTCCATGCTGGACACCATTAAGATCATTCCCGGCGGGAACGTGGACAATCATGTGGGTAACGGCATCATGTAGACCCGCAACAGCGATGCTCTGTTGCCCCCCCATACTTGTTCCGGTCACGACAATCGTCCGACCATCCCAGTCTGGCTGCTGCATCAGATAGTCGACCGCACGTACCCCCCGGAGGTACATTTCCACAAAGTAATTGGTATTGCGATCTTCCTGGTTGATGTCTGAATAGTTCTTCAATTCCTTAGGGAGATTGTCATAGTAGCTCTGTGGCTCGGTTGGGAGGACGTTATGCGGCTCGATATTGAGCACGACAAAGCCCTGCGCCGCCCGGTCCGTGACCCAGTCACTCCAGAGGCGATACGGCGGGGATGCCCAAAGCAAGACGAGAACAGCTGGATACTTACCCGGCTTGGATGGCCGTGCCAGCTGACCGTGAACTTTCGTCCCATTGATGTGATCTAGCTGGACAAGTGCATAATCCACCCCTTGTCGGTTACTGGGACCGGGAGAGACCTTAGCGTTCATCGGGATGGCACGGAGCTCGCGCTTTTTCTGATCCCAAAAAGCATCAAAGTCCTTTGGCCGCGCATGGACTGGCCGCAGCTTCTCCGGTGAAACAGCGGCACCAAACTGGCGAACCTTGCCAGAAGCCTGCTTGAGATCAAGCATCAACATGGTTGGCTTCGGGGCTGTATAAGCAATCTCCGCCGGGTTTCCAGGACCAATCACAACATCGCCAGATTGAAGCACAACGCTGTTGTTTGCCTTGAGGGAGTAGTGGACCACCGTTGGGGTTGCCCAGCGGTCGGCGACAATCTTCCAGCGAACCGTTTCACCGCTGCGGTAAATCCCGGAGGCCTTCTGTGGCGTCACGGTAAGCGCCGTGTCCTGCGCCTGCACCGATGGCGACACAAGCATTAATGTGGCCATCCCGGCCCAAAATCCCAGCTGCGACATATGCTACATCCCCCATAAATCAGGAAAACCCCCTTCGGATCTCTCCGAAGGGGGCATCCCGCATGACTGTTAGACCAACTTCCAACCTTCACGGTAGGTTGGCTTGATCAGTTCCTCGATGCTTGCCTTCTCATTTGCAAAGTCACCGATGTTCTTGACGCGCATCTTCTTGGCATCCCACTGCACTTCTGGGCCATTGCACCAGACAGCGAGGTTACCAACGAGTGCCATCCCAGTAAGGTCAGCACCGTAGTTCGGGAAGTTTGAGCGTGCTTCCTGGCCGCCACGGATAGCGCGGACCCACTCTTCGAAGTGGCCTGGTGAGCGGTCGAACTTGACTTCAGGGATGTCAACGCCGCCGCTAACAACCTTACCGCCGCTGCCGTAGTCACCTGGGATGTGGATCTTACCCTTGTCACCGATGATGAGGGTTCCGGAGGACTCCATCTTCTCGCCGACGAGGTCAGCCGGTGGCAGCTTGCCGCCGTCGTACCAGGTCAGGTTGATTTCGCCGCGCCAGTTGTTCTTCGGGTAGCGATACTTAATGATGCTCCAGCTTGGGAAGATATCCTTGTCATGTCCGCTGGTCTCAGCTTGAACGGTGACAGGGTCCTTGAGGTCGAGTGCCATAAAGGTCATGTTCATCTGGTGGCATGCCATGTCTCCGAGCGCGCCGGCGCCGAAGTCCCAGAAACCACGCCATACAAATGGGGCATAGCCTTCAGCATAGTCTCGCATCGGGCGTGGGCCAATCCAGACATCCCAATCGATGCTGTCGCGAACTGGCTTGGATGCGCCACGCTTGTGGCCTTGTGGCCAAACTGGGCGGTTGGACCAGACATGGATGTCGGTGACGCTACCGATGATTCCGGCGCGGACCTGTGCAGCCTGCATCCGGAGACCATCCTGTGCTGTTCCCTGGTTGCCCATTTGGGTAGCGACACGCGCCTTCTTTGCAATCTCTTGCATCTGACGCGCTTCCCAAATCGTGCGGACAAGCGGCTTCTGGCAGTAGACGTGCTTGCCGAGAGTCATCGCAACGGAGCTCGCAGGATAGTGATGGTGGTCAGGTGTCGAAACCGTCACAGCATCAATCTGATCTGCCATCTCGTGGAACATTTTGCGGTAGTCACGATAGACCTTGGCATTTGGGAATGCACGCTTGGCGCGCGCCATTTGGTCGTCATCTGGGTCACAGAGCGCAACGATGTCGCCGTTCTCTGCGGAGTCCATGACTTCGCCCCAGCCCTTGCCACCGACACCGATACACGCAAAGCGAATCTTGTCGTTAGCCATCACAGGCTTCTTTACAAATGGCTTGTCATCCCATGCCGCACGGGCTGGAGTGCCATCTGCGAAAACAAATCCCAAGCTCGCGAGCGTTGTGCCAGCGATAAATTCCTTACGATTCGGACGCCAAGTGCGGCCTGATTCGCGCTCATCCATGTTTGAACATCTCCCAAATTACCGCGTTGCCGCGGGGAAAATCCCTGAGAAACCGTGTCGCCCCGAGCTGCGCAGATACTTAATTGGAAGCAGCTAGAGGATGCACACCACAGCACGCCTGCATTGGCGCACAGCCATCCGCATTTTTACATGAATTCGGAAGAATGTGATACCCGCAGCCACAACATTTTCGGATTACCGAGGTGTTTCGCATTAGGCGTGCTCATACTAAATGCTTCTACAGGTACAACACAGCGTGAATTCATCCGACAGCCAGAAACCAAAGTTCGAAAATCGCCTCATCCACGAAAAGTCGCCCTATTTGCGGCAGCATGCCCACAACCCTGTTGATTGGTGGCCGTGGTGCGAAGAAGCGCTGTCTCTTGCGCAAAAGTTGGATGTCCCTATTTTTCTGTCCGTTGGTTACGCTGCCTGCCACTGGTGTCATGTGATGGAGCATGAATCCTTTGAAAATGAGCAGGTCGCCGAGCTGCTCAACAATCGGTACATCGCAATCAAAGTCGATCGGGAGGAACGCCCCGACATCGATGAAGTCTATATGACAGCCGTGCAGCGGATGACGGGTCACGGCGGGTGGCCGATGTCGGTATTTCTCACACCGGATGGCCGTCCCTTCTACGGCGGCACGTACTTCCCACTGAACTCGCGCGGTGGCCGCATCGGGTTTATCAGTCTCCTCACACAGCTCTCCACGGCTTGGCAGGAACGCAGACAGGAAGTCGAAGATGTTGCAACCGCTGCCACAGAAGAGCTTGCGATGTCGGCACGCCAGCGTCCACTCGCTATAAAGGGTGAGCATCCAGACACACACACGCTAACGAACGCTGCCATCCAGGATCTAACGGACCGCTTCGACCCAGACTTTGGTGGCTTTGGTGGCGCCCCAAAATTCCCACCGCATCATGCACTCCGCCTGCTGACAACGCTGCTGTCAACGCAATCGGACGCGATTCGGCCATTGCTTGAAGACACCCTTGACCAGATAGCCTGTGGGGGTATCCATGACCATGTTGGAGGTGGCTTTCACCGTTATGCAACCGACCGGCACTGGTTTACGCCCCACTTCGAAAAAATGCTCTACGACAACGCGATGCTCGCGCGCATTTATGCCCTTGCATCCGGCCCGCTCGGGCGTGAAAGCTTTCTGACCGTCGCAACACGCACCTGCGACTACGTCATCCGAGACCTAACCGATCCGATTGGGGCCTTCCGCTCCGCGTACGATGCCGATGCAAATGGCAAAGAAGGTAGCTACACCGTTTGGGACTTCCCAGATGTTACCCGCATCGCAGGAGATGCATTCACCACGCTTTACAACGCAAAGCCTGCCGGAAACTGGCGGGATGAAGCAACCGGACATCCGGAATCTTCCAATATTCTGCATCTAGGTTCCGGGATTGGGGATGTCCGCTACCCTTCAACCGAAGACCTGATGCTCCCAGAACTCAACGTTCTCCTTCAGGAACGTAACCAGCGCGTTCCCCCGCTGTGCGACCATAAAGTACTCGTCAGCTGGAATGGACTCATGATTGGCGCACTCGCAGCTGTCGCACAAGTCAGTGACCGGCAGGACTTGTTGCATTCCGCCATCACTGCAGCGGACGCCATTTTGAACCGTGCGATCATTGATGGAACGCTGCGCCACAGCATCACGGATGGCATACCATCGCCAACAGCTGGCTTTCTGGATGACCACGCGTTCCTTGCGGATGGCCTGCTCGACCTCCATGCCGTTACCGGTGATGAGCGCTGGCGGGATGCAGCGGTCCTCCTTGCAAACCAAATGATCGCTCAGTTCACGGACACAGCTGAGGATGGCTTTTTCTTCACCAGTGACACCCTGCATGAACGGCTGATTGTGCGGACCAAAGACATTTTTGATGGGGCATTACCCAGTGCCAACAATGTCGCGATGCGAGTCCTGATTCGCCTCGGCGACCACTACAAAGTCATCGCGGATAAGCATTTTGCAACTTATGCAGGGGTGCTTGAGCGTGCGCCAAGCGGAACCGCAGCCTGGGTGGATGCCCTTGTTGCCTATGCAGAACCTGCAGGGTTGCATTTGACTGCGGAATCGGATCACTTTTCGCTGAAGGCGGGTGAGAAAGCGAAAGTACACCTGATGCTAACCATTCCGAATGGTTGGCATATCCCGCCGCGGCGCCCGGAAACTGCTGGCAAAATTGCAACCATCTGCTCGCTTGAGACTATCCTGCCAGCTGAGCTTGGCCCCATTGTGTACCCGATACCAGCTCCCGTTTCGGGTGTTGATGTCACTACGGATACGGATGAGCTTGGCTATAAGGGAACGATTACGCTGGTTGTGCCGGTGCACATTAATGCCGATGCTCGCGAAGGCAACTTCACGCTACTAGCCAGCGTACGAACCCAGCCGTGTACCGAGCACGAATGCCGTGCACCCGTCATCATCAGTACGGAAGTTACCATTCGAATCGCGTAGCGCGGGGTCTTAGATGGGCTGAAGGGATGCATCCATATGGTCACGGACATACGCGCGTGCCCGGTGGAGGCGTGACTTTACGGCAGCCTCGGTGATGCCCAGCGCATCGCCAGTTTCCTTTGCAGACAGCCCTTCAACATCGCGGTGTGTGTAGACATCGCGGTAAATCTCCGGCATCGACGCAATCACGCGCACAACACAGGACTTGGTCTCGGCCTCTAGGAGCTCTTGCTCGGGCATCCCACTCGTGCCTGCCGGGTCAAAGCCATATTCTTGAAGGCTACTCAGCTGCAGCACAGGGTGAAGCTGTTCGCGCTTACGTAAACGCCCGCAGGTCCGCCTGGCAATAATCGCAAGCCAGCCCTGAAAGGCATCCGGGTCGCTCAGTTGGTGCATCGCCTTGTAGGCATTGAGGAGCGATTCTGCCAGGACATCTTCAGCGTCATCCGGGTTTCCACACATCCGAACCATTTGACGATAAACCGCATCCTTGTGCCGCCGGACAAGCGTGTCGAACTCCATGTCTACCTTCATACCGGATTTCGATAGATGTTGGTGCAGTCGCCGGGTGTAACATTTCCGATACCATGGATGCATGTCTACTTACTTTGGCGTCCACGGCGAATACATCACACTCGGTCAGCTCCTGAAGGCAACGGGTCATGCCCGTACTGGTGGCGACACCAAGGATATGTTGGCAAGTGGTGAGATTCGCGTGAATGGGACAGTGGAAGACCGGCGTGGAGCAAAGCTGCGCCCTGGAACCACGGTGGTTTTCCCGGCAGGCGAGACATTTGTGCTGGTCACAGAGGAAGAGGCTGCGGCGCACGAAGCTGAGGATGGTTCCCCGGGTGTGCCACTCGAAGTTGCGCCGGTAGCGGACCCGAATCAGCCAATTGTTGGGAAAGAGCGTCGCTTCGAAGAGGGCAAGCCCCGCAAGCGCAACCTAGATGCGTCGGGACAGCCCAAAAAGACGCACACCCAGACCGGCAAGTATGCTACCTACGGTGAGTATCAGAAAGAGCGACGTGCTCTTCGTAAGGAAGGTCGACAGCTCCTCCCCCAAGCCCAAAAGCCCGGTACTGAGAACATCCCCGCCGGACCCCGTCGCGGAGCCAGTCGTCCCCGCTGATGGTCCGAGGTCAGGCAGTGGCGTGTTGAACAACCGGATTGCCTGACGCACTACCCAGCCATCAATTGCCACGCCGCCGATGAGCAGGATTGTCGCAAAGACACGCCCAAGGGTGTCCAGTGTCTTTGTTCCAGTTGTACTCATCGGCTTTATCATACGACCAGCCCCGCCTTCCCCGCACCCGGATTCATTCCGCGGCAAGTCCAAGCGCACTAAGAATCCGCTCCATCACCAAGCCACTCGCAATTGCGGATACACGCATTCTCTCGATTTCTGTCCCGTGGAACGCAACAATCGGCACCATCCACTGAAACAATGGAAGCAAATACGCCGCCTGGTTGGCTTCATCCCCAACCCGCGCAGCCGCCAGCCGCCGCACCGCCCCCGTAAGCATGAGAGCCCTGCTCAGCCGGTCCTCGGCGCCATCGAGTAGCTCCGTACTTGGAGGGCTATAGACGGAACCATCCAACAACGCCGCAACGGTACGCAGGAGCCGCTCCTCATCACCAGGCTCACTCACACGCGCCCACTGCAAGAGAGCGATTGGCTCAAGGCGGGCAAAGTCACTCGCAACACTGCGCGTCCGCGTCTCAGAGAAGTCGATCACGTAGAGGTTTAAGCGCTCATCCACGAGGATGTTATTGAGATTCAAGTCCCCATGCGTAATCCCTGCGGGCCAGTCCACCGTGAAATCGAGGAGCGCATCGTAGCGATGCTTTAGAAACCAATAGGGATTTAGAACATCGCGACCAAGCGTTTCAGAATACACCGTAGGGGTATTCGGGTCGATGCCAAGGACATCCAGTCCGAGCTCTGGAAGCGATGGGAAAAGCCCACGGACATCGTGGTCACGGAATGGCTGGACAGCCTGAACCCGCGCCTGCCCGTACCAAGGTTCCAGTACATTTCCAGTGGTCTGCTCGATAATGCCGATGGCTTGATCGATGTCACCATTGAGGTAGATGTCTTCCAGTGGACGGAGCTTGGAATCGACACCCGTGATGCCCAAGAAGTTGTAGCGAAGGCCAGCAAAGTCGCCATGGGCGGCCTTGCCAAAGAGCACGGTGGAGTTGTTTAGAATGAATGGCCGAACGGCAAGGCGATACGCCTGCTCCTCGCGCATCGTAATCGCATAAGGGCTGATCTTTAACACCGTTGGCAGTGTCCGCCGACCATCACGGTCATAGGTGTCAGCGGCAAATGTGGATGCCGTAAAGCCTCCCGTAAGGCCTTTCAGCCGAACGCGGGCTTCATCAGTGAAGATGGAGCGGACAATCAGCTCCCAGCTTGGTGGTAGCGGCTCATCGACTTCAATTTGCAGACGGTCCTCCGCGCCATCCCGAACCGCCGGATTGCTCTCAAACCAGATCCGAAGACCTGAAAGCTCCGTGTTTGCATCGAGAGTCTGCACCGTCAGCTGCGTCGCTTCTCCGAGTGCGGTCAACGATGCCATAAAGTCATGAGGGGCTGCCTGCAGCTGACTTTCAGTTCCTATTAGCGCCAGGCAACGCAGCGGCGCAACACTCCCGCCCATCGCCAGAACTACCGCCGCCTTACCATCGACAGAGCAATGAATCACTGCAAGATAGCTATCTCCGCCTCTGGATGCAGCAAAATGCATCAGGTCTCGATCCAGTTTTCCAACGCGGATGCAACGGGATAAGTCGTAAATGTGGGAACCACTTCCTGACAGTGAGCAGGCTGTAAGAACATATGCATATGTCCGCTCTGGTGCAACACTTGCTAATACATCCGTCTCACCACTCGGTAATTGCACTGCAATCACCTCACCCGTGGATATCAACGTACCAGTAGCATCCCACTTAACCGTTTCGCCAGCCGCAAAACCACCGATTCCAAAAGCAAATCCTAATTCTTTGAGACTGATAGGAAAAACGTTTGGCGTCCCCGTTGTTGCATCGTTCGTCGCATCAAACTTCGTAATCACAAGCGGCGCCCCGCCATAAGAATGCTGATAAACCGCACCACTCGGCGTCATGAAGCCACTGGGGAGATGAGCGGCACCGCTGTCGGCGAGAGCTTTAACGGCATCTTCCACCGATGCGCAGAGTTCCCAGTGTTCAAGCAGGCCGGTCACACTAAGAATGTCGCGGACATTTGATGTCATCCCAGTCACAATCGGCTTTTGCCCAGCCGCCCGTAACGCCTTGTCCAGCGTGAGGAGTGAGC
>JAURHZ010000129.1 GCA_030833025.1 Armatimonadota bacterium | reverse complement strand
AATCATGTGAGCGAGCAACAAGTAACGCTGTTCACCCGTTCGGCGATACAGCAGGACGACAGGTTCAAGGACACTCGTCGCCGCCATCCCGACATGCGTACCCGCATCGAGGAGCTTTTGCGGCTGTGCTGCAAACTTCGTGTAAAGGAGGTCCCCGACCTTACGGCAAGCATCGAGGGCAACTGGGTTCCCCGTCCAGCGATGCGCCTGCAACAGACCAATCAGGCAGTATTTGTGTGACCAAACATCCCAGTCAGCGCCTTCGTACAGACCAAAGCGCTTGTCGGGTGTATAGGTTCCAAGGTAGCCATCCGGTTCGATACATGCAACCAGCTCCGCCACCGTTTGATCCAGCTTCGTTCGAATCGCTGGATTTCCTGTACGCGCCCACTCGAGGGAAAGCGCATCAAGATATTTACCAACGTGCTCGCCAATCCACGGGTGGCTCCCCGGCCGCTGCTTGAAGCCGGCGAGAAGCGGGGTGGTGTCCATAGGGGCTAGACGACCCTGTCCATTGGATGCAATGCGCGTACCAAGCCAACCTGAAACTTGGATATCCTGCGGCACAACGGTGTTTTTGCTGTCTGAGAGACGAGGTTTGATCGGGTCAGTAACTGGCTGGCGGCGTGACATGTCGGACATGGGCTCAAATACCGCAAAAGGTGTGTGTCTTCCTGCCAAGTTCTATGCTGAATCATCCGCCGGCAGGATTACTTGCTCCGCAGGGTGAACAGATACCGCATATGTCTGAACAATCCTCTACGGTAACCGCACAGGACGATATCCTGATTAAGAAAGTAGTTCGGAAGCTCATTCCGTTCCTCTTCTTTCTTTACATCATCGCCTACCTTGACCGCGTCAACGTCAACTTTGCCAAGCTGGAGATGCCCTGGTTCTCAAGCTCCCAATACGCCTTTGGTGCTGGGATCTTCTTTATCGCGTACTTCATCTTTGAAGTTCCAAGCAACCTGGTCATGCGAAAAGTCGGCGCGAAGAAGTGGATTGCACGCATTATGTTTACGTGGGGCATCATCGCGATGCTCTTTATCTACGTAAAGAACAACTACCCACTCTTTGTCAGCCTGCGGTTCTTGCTTGGCATTGCTGAGGCTGGGTTCTTTCCCGGTGTCCTGCTTTATCTGACCACTTGGTTTACGAGTAAAGAGCGGGCCAAGATGATTTCGCTGTTCATGACCGCAAATGCCGTCACACTTAGCCTCGGGTCACCACTGAGTGGACTGCTCATCGACCGCGGACCGCTGTTTGGCCTCGCTGGCTGGCAGCAAATGTTCCTTTTTGAGGCGCTCCCAGCTGTGATTATGTCAGGCGTTGTTCTGTGGTACTTGCCGAACGGACCTGAAGACACAAAGTGGCTTACACCAGCGGAAAAGGCTGTGATTCAGCGGCGTCTCGCAGAAGATGGAAGTAAGACAGTTGAGCATGGCCCTATCCTTCCGATGCTGAAGGAACCAGACATGTGGAAGCTTTCGGCTGTGTATTTGTTTGTGGTGACCGGTATGTACGGCGTTGGCTTTTGGGTTGCTGACTTGGTCAAAAAGCTGCTTGTCACAACAGGCGGCATGGATGCATTCACCAATGTAGGCATTAAGTCAGGACTTGCTGTTGGACTGGTCTGCGTACCTGTGTTTACCCTGACGGGTATCGCGATGGTTCTCAATGCTGCGAGCTCTGACCGTCATCAGGAGCGTCGCTACCACGTTGCGATCCCCGCGTTTCTGGGTGCAGCTGGCCTCGTCGGTTTTGCCTTGCTACAGAAATATGAGTTTGCAGCGCTGATTGCCCTGACGATTTCGGTTTGTGGGATGTGGAGTGTTCTCGGGCCATTCTGGGCGATGCCTCCGCGTGTCCTTGGTCGCCTAGGAGCACCCGCCCTCGCTGCTGGCCTTGCATTGATCAATTCGATTGGCAACCTCGGTGGCTTCTTCGGACCAAAAGTCCTTGGCGAAGCAAAGGACCTCTCACAACAAGGCCTCTTTATCCTTGCCGGATGTGTCGCTGTTTCCGGTATTGTCGCTTTAACTCTCAAAGTCTCCGCTCCGGCAAAGGTGGAAGCATCCGCATGAACATCAAAAAATCATCCACAGTCCTTCTAGCCACGCTCGCGTGTCTTGGCCTCACAGGAGCCGCCATGGCACAAAAGGAGTTCGAGCAAAATCGCGATTCCTTCTCTCAACCGGGAGTCCCACAAGGCGTGATGCATCACTACGTCTACACCAGCAAGGGTGGGATGTTCCCTGGTACGGTCCGCGATGTCTGGGTATACGTCCCGGCACAGTACGATGCTGCCAAGCCTGCCGCACTGATGTTCTTTCATGATGGTGGCGGCTACGTTGGCCGTGATGGTGGCTACCGCCTCCCAAACATCGTAGATAACCTCATCGCCAAAGGAGAGATGCCGGTTACGGTCTGCATCATGGCAAATCCTGGCGTGGTTCCACCTGCCGATGAGAAGACGCAGCTCCCACGCTACAACCGTAGCGTCGAATACGATGGTATGGATGACCGGAATGCTCGCTTCCTCATCGAAGAGCTCATCCCGGATGCGACCAAGCGCTACAAGCTGAATATCACGACAGACCCGCGGGGTCACGCAATCAGTGGCGGCAGCTCGGGCGGAATCGCTGCATTCACCGCCGCTTGGGAGCGCCCAGACTACTTCGGTAAAGTGCTAGGCTTTATTTCCTCCTTTACTGACCTGCGTGGCGGGCACAACTATCCATCCCTCATCCGTAAGCTAGAACGCAAGCCAATCCGTCTCTACCTCGAAGAGGCTGTGAACGATCAGGATATCTATTCTGGCTCATGGCCAATTGGCAACACAGATGTCGCAGCTGCTCTCGCATTTGCTGGATACGACCACAAGTATGTGACCGGACCTGGCGGACACGATGGACGATTTGCATCGGCGATTTTCCCAGATGCTATGCGTTGGTTGTGGCGCGGCGGGATGACCGGAAGCCCTGAGCCTTCTGGGACTCGGCAGCCACTCGTGAACATCGCTCTTGATGAATCAAAGCCTTGGAATGCTGTCAGTGGACTTCCGCCAGTAACAGCCATAGCGGGATCGACAACGGGCAACCTAATGGTCGCAGCCGCCGGTGCTGTCCATGTGCTGGAAGCAAGCGGCAAGGTTACAACCAAGTGGGAAAAAACGGGGAATTTGAAGGCGCTCGCTACCGTTTCTGGTGGGGGAGCGTACGCACTGACGACTGGGAAATCACTGGTTGCTCTCCAATCAGATGGCACATCCAAAACATTGACTAAAGGCCTCAATGGTGTGTCACTTGCGGTACGAACGGATGGCTCCTGCTATGTTCTAACGGATACTGGCAAGCTGGTCTATATCGGTAAGGATGGCAAGCGTCGTGATGTAGGAGCGACGGCAGGTGCCGGGGCATCGAACATCCAAATCCTGCCCGATCAAAGCCTACTTGTCGTCTTCCCTGATCCCAAGGTTGGACGATATGCAGCAAGCTGGTCGGTCGCGCCAGATGGCACACTATCCAACATGCAGACCTACTTCGATCTCTACATCCCCTATGGGCAGACGGGATCTGGAATTCTAGGAACGGCTGTGGACCGTAATGGCTGGCTTTATGGAGCAGGCACAATCGGCATCCAGATTCTGGACCAAGCGGGTCGTGTCAATGCCATCCTTGCATCCGCAAAGCCTAAAGCTAGCGGCCAGATTGCTTTTGCAGGCAAGAACGGTTCTTTCCTGTATCAGCTCATCGATGGAACGCTCTATGCCCGTGAAACGCGTGCACAGGGTGTAAATCCTGATGGACCAGCAGTCAAACCACCTGGGCCACGACTGTAATGACAGAAAAGCCCCTCGGATGAAATATCCAGAGGGGCTTTTTTGTAGGCTTGCATGCCTACGTCAATGCTTTTGGGAAAACTCCGCTTGGTTTGTATGTAAGCCCGGGGAAGAGTGCCTTGCTTGTAATGGTCTCCCCGAACACGAGCTGGCTTACTTCAAGGAGGACATTTCGGTAATCCAGTGTTACCTTCAAGTCTCCGGGGCCATCGAGTTGTTCGGTTTTTAGACCTGGCCACTCTGCATGCACTTTGCCGCCACTAACGCCATTTCCAAGTACCAACCAAGCGCCTGCGCGCCCATGATCGGTGCCGAGTGCTGAGTTTTCAGGAATACGCCTGCCAAACTCCGTCATCACGACAACGGTCGTTTTCTCTAGCATCGGTCCGATATCCGTCACAAATGCATTTAGTGCCGCGGCTAGGTCAGTGAACAGCCCGGCGAGATAGCCACTGGATGTTCCCTGTGTCACATGAGAATCCCAACCGGTACTGTCTAGGAATAGGCTGGTTGCTCCGACATCCGCCTTAAGCAAAAGGGCCGCCTGCCGCAATGACTCACCAGTCGGGGATTGTGGATATGTAGCTCCTGCAGCTGGAGTGTAGGCATCCGGGTTGACGGAGTCCATCGCATCGAGTACACGGAGTGCAGCGAGTCCACTGGCGTGAGCCGCGGTATCTCCAGTTTCGTAGAGCTGCTTGATGATTCCGCGTAGGGCTTTGGACCCGCCAAGTTTGACATCATTGATGGTACGAATCACCGATGGACTTGGTGCGCCTCGGAGTGTATCCGGAAGGAGGGAGCCGAATGCGACAGCACGAAGTGGACTTGGTGTTGCTGGCTGCGTGGCATGCAGAGCCCGGGCTAGCCAACCGCTACTAAGCTCTTGGGCCTCACCTTTTGCTCCACGCTCCATGGTTGCCATCGCTTCAAAGTGTGATCGCGTCTGGTCCATGCTGCCAATGGCGTGAATGGCTGCAAGCTTTCCCTTGCTGAACCAGGGCTTCAGGATCGACGCCGCTGGATGGAGGCCGAAAAAGCCATCCAAATCCGTAAGGCCAGTCTTAGGCGTTCCGAGCCCGATGGTCCTCCGGTGGTTGTGGTATTCGTCATCACCGTACGGGACGATTAGGCTTGCTCCATCCATCGCGCCGCGGAGGAAGATCACGACTAGGCGTTTATCACTTTTCACCGCTGATAGGTTCTTGATTCCACTTGGTCCCAGCCACGATGCCAGGATCGATGTCGGAAGCGTTGACAAGCTTGGCAGCGTAGGGAGGGCTGATGCGGGATTTTCGCATAGTGGGCGAGGAGTTATGCCCATTGGAACTCCGGTGATGCGAGCACGGCTGTAAGCCTCTCGGTATCCGATGCTGTCGCAAAACGATTGCGACAAAGGTGCTTTACGGCGACCTTGTCTACGGCAGTGTTTTGAATACTATTGCTGCCAAGATCAAGAGCAAATTGCCACCTTGGAATCATGTTTCCCACCCAGGCAGTCGTGATATCCGGGTAGCCATCGGGCATCGGCCACTGGTGCAGCGGCTGACCCATGCGTTCCAGCTGATATTGGATGTTTCCAAGTCCGGATGTATCCGCATTAGTAGCCCGAAGGCATGCGATGAGGTAATCAAATGGCTGGCGGAATTTGGGTTTCGATGCAAAAAACGCATCACTCAGGAGAATGTGACGCAAAACCTTGTCCATTGCCCCTCCGCTTTGTTTGAAAATGCGAGCGCTGGATTCCTTAAGGGCTTGCGTGTCGCTGTCGGCTCCGCAGTAGAAATTGACGAATTTACTTGTGATGTAACGCGCTGTAGATGGATGATTGGCTACGAGCTCAACTACTTTGTCACGCTCGCGCTCACCATTTGTTTCATTGATGACGGTCCCGAGGACATTCTTTTCGCCGCGCGTATGGTTGCCTTTATCGAAGATGACAGAGCCAACTTTTTTCAGAAATCCATCCTCAATTGTCCAGCCACTGAGGACTTTTGCGACGTTTTTGACATCTGCTTGCGTGTACCCGCCACCCACACCAAGCGTGTGCAGCTCAAGGAGCTCACGGGCATAGTTCTCGTTGACATTTCCGCTCTTGTTGAGCTGGTTGTCAAGATAGCCTAGCATCGCAGGCGACTGGATACTGGCACCAATCAGATCTTGAAATTTGCCGAGTGCGTGGGGCCGGATCACGGTACGTTGGTCATCAGCTAGAAAGTAAAGCAGCTCGGCATCGGCCTGCTTTCGCCCCCGTGCCGTTGCGACCTTACGCCCATAAATATTGAAGTGATTCGTCCAGAATTGGCACATCCGCTCGCGCAGCTGCCACTGCGAGTAGGTAGAGCGAAGAATTGTTGCAGCGGAGAGCTCACTGAGAACGCGCGGCTGCGATACATCCCGTAGCTCGTAAATCGCTCCTGGGCGCAGGCAGGGGAGGCTATTTAGCCGGAAGTGTAGGCCAGTGGATTCTGTAGGGTTCAGGTAACTCGCAGGCCCGATGACATCCGTCGGCGGCCTCAGCTGGTGGTCTAACCAGCCATCGATACCTTTAGACAATACATCTTCAATCAGGGCAGGCGTAGGGCTGAAAGTGGCGCGCGAAAGGAGGTGGACTGCGCGGCGTCGATCGGTATCGGATGCCTTGTCAGTACGATCTGGAAAGTAGTTTTGGCGTGGGTCCAGCGATGTCCGGACAGGCT
>JAURHZ010000128.1 GCA_030833025.1 Armatimonadota bacterium | reverse complement strand
CATCGCACCAGTAGGGACAGTTAGTTTGCATCCGGTTTGCGGATCTGCAACGCTAAAACCAGCTTGGACTGAGCCTTCGAATGATCGAGTGCCTGCTGATGGAAACGATGAGGTCCCTCCACCTCCACCACCACAAGCAGAAACAAGAAGACCAGAGCCACCTAATGACACTAAGCTTGTGCGAAGAAGAAAATCACGTCTAGAAGAGTTCATAGCAACACCTCAACATAATCAACTTAATTTTTACTGCATAGCGTTGATTCTAGCCGAATGTTGAGAGTTTGTAACCTTTAGTTACAATCTGTACCGACGGCTCGACACGGGCAGAATCTTTGGCCTCCCAAGGCCGTACATGGCACTACCCGATGGAGTAATGAAATGCCAAGTATTGGATCACCAATGTCAGCACATGTAGGGCGCAATAAGGCATGCCGCATCAGTTTATTTCGCAAACGACCAGACGAAATCCGTAGTTATGACTGAAGTTGTCAGGGAAATCTCTCATTCGGCAGGCACTTCTGAAAAATCCCTTATCTATGTCACTCCACGAACCACCCCGGATAACACGTAGTGCCCCTTTGTCACTGGAACCATCAACAAAGGTAATCTTTTGCTTTGGAGATGAGGACACGTTTACAGAATCTGTCACCGTAGCCTGCTGGGACCGATACCAGCTTGGGTCATACCAATCAACACACCACTCCCAGACATTGCCTACCATGTCAACCAATCGCCATGGATGGTCAAGCATAATATTCGAAGTGCGATCTACAGCGCCTGTAGTCATCCGATCACCTTGCTTCGATTTGCTACACCACACCTTAGCCGGATTAAATGTGTTTCCCCACGGATATGTCGTCTGTTTCATCCCTCCACGGCAAGCATATTCCCATTGGGCCTCCGTTGGAAGCGTCATTACAATTCCACACATTTGGCTTGCCCACGCAGCATACTGCTGGCATTGGTCCCAGGTGATGTAGACAATCGGGTGACGTTTCATTGACCACCATTTATTGATTTGATTCCCTCCAGCAAAAGGCGATACCGGTTCTTCCGGCATCGATCTCCCCGTAATCCTGACGTATTCCTCCCACATGCCAACAGTTACGGGAGTCTTCCCCATTTGAAATTTCGAAAGCCTAACGGTGTGCAACGGTGACTCATCAAGATGCGCTCTGTCTCCCATCACGAAACTGCCACTTGGTATAGTGCACAATCCTGCCACATAAGCATTCAGGGCTGGGCACGACTTATTGACTGTAATCTTTCGTGGAGGTAGTTTTTTGGATGAATGCTCCGTGCTAACACTGGTCAATCCACATGCAAATTCCCCATCAATGTCCGAAAGTCGCCTTGTATGCATATCAATTACCTGTATACACCTCGTAGATCGTCGTCACTGTCTAAAACCCAATTCAGACAAAGCGACTCCGGTATCTGGAGTAGACTTAGATCTACGGATGACTTCACTGCAAGGATTGAGAGCAACTAAATTGGTCCTGCTAATCGAAATCCAATTACAGAGCGTCCACGATCGGGAAGAACACCACTATTCATGGAACATTCGAAAACCTGAGTATTTGTATCGCTCCAGCATCCTCCTCGGACTTCCATTTCTTCACGACCGTCATAGCTGTTTGCACACCATTCCCAAACATTGCCCGCCATATCACAGCAACCGAATGGACTATTTCCAGCAGGTAATAACCCGACTTCTCGGGGGTTCGAAACACCATTTATACACTTAGCAGGGTCCCAAACATCGCCCCATGGATACTTTCGACCATCGCCACCGGTAGCTGCAAGTTCCCATTCTGCTCCTGTCGGTAGTCTTAGTCCAGCCCAATCAGCATATGCTTTGCATTGATTCCAACTAACCAAGACAATGGGAAAGTCATTCCGATGACCCCATTCAGGGTTCGTTGGCATGTACTGTTTGGTTGCGGCACAGTACTCTCTCCACATACTGACAGTAACTTCGGTACGGCCCATCTTAAACTGACCGTTCACGGACACCATTTCTCGTTTGTAATCTGCCAACAACATGGAATCTGCCGTGAGACCATCATCACCGAAAGATCCACCACCACCACAAGCAGAGAGGAGAAGACCAGTTCCGCCTACAGAAACTAAACCCGTGCGGAGCAGAAAGTCACGCCTAGAAGAGTTCATAGCTACACCTCATCGAAACAAGTTAGAAATGTTTACTGCATTGCGTTGATTCTAACCGAATGGTGACGATCTGCAACTTTTACATAGGGTTGTCTGATTACCAGTCAGCGAGCAAGAGATAGAGTCTTCCATTAGCAAAATCGACCTAAGTGTCTAATCAGATGCCAACCTAAAACCAATGTTTCCTGCCGTGTAATCTGGTTGAATACCGTGCTTGTAGTCGCATCTGAACACTGATTGGTTAAAGAACGATTGTGGGTTGCCACCGAACCAAGAACCACCTCGCACCTGAAATCGATAATTGCCTTCATTGCCATCAAAAATCGATGCACACCACTCCCAAGCATTGCCACTCATATCAGAATATCCAAATAGGCTGTCACCAGCTGAGATACTTCCAACAATCTCGGGTCCACTCCGCTCATAATAGTCGTTAACACACTTTGTTGGATCCCAACCTGGTCAACTACCATCGGAACGTTTCCCACCGTATCCACCCCATGGATAGTTCCGCCCATCGCCTCCAGATGCTGCGAGTTCCCACTCATTTTCAGATGGAAGCCGTAAGCCTGCCCACTTTGCATAAGCTTGACATTCATTCCAAGAGACTGAACCTATAGGATGCAGTTCATTCCAGCCATAAGATGGTTCGCTCGGCATACGGATGCCAGTATGCCTGCAATATTCCCTCCACATCCCTACAGAAACTTCTGTACGGCCCATCTTGAACTGGCCATTGATGCCCCGCATTTCCTTTTTGTATTGGTCTAGAAGTGGTGTTCCCGTAATGACTCCACCACCGTTACCATTACCGCCACCACCATTGCCTCCAGATCCGATACCACCACTATTGTTATCAGTTGTTCCGCCACCGCATCCTGAAACACACATTGCTACAATACTGATCAAGACGAATCCTAAACGAAAGGAAACAATCGATAACTCTGAGTTCATAGCAACACCTCGAGAACCACGACATAAACGGGTTAATGTCTAACGACGTTGGAAGCCAGATGTTGACTCCCTGCAACCCAATAATCGAATAAAACTCTATCCCCACATATCCAATATCTCGCACTTTCATTTGGGTGGGGATGTTACTTTTCCTACCCTACTCATTCCAGGGCTGTGCCGTGCATTTATATGATGTCTGTTCAACTTTGCATGCTTCGTATATGTCTGGATAAAGCACTCTAACCTTTGGTCCATCTACTTCCTTGACTACACGACGATAGTAACCAAACAACTGCGTAGAGGAGTTACTTCTCCCGATAGCCACTTTTAGATGCATCTTCTCAACATCTAACAGGTTATCTAGCAGCTTTATCTCCGTGACCAAACTCCAATATTGACGATGAAGTTGCCGGAGCTCTTCATCGCTTTAATCACGCTCAAAATCGATTAGAGGGGTTGGTAGTTCAGGTCCTTTATAGTGGAGTGAAAGCGAACCAGTAACATTCTCCTTTAGGCATTGCTCATAAGCATCGGGATAGTTTCTAGCAAGGGTTGGTGAAAACGCTCGTGAAGTGACAGGCCTAAGAGTTGCAAAACTAGGAACATTACCACCTCTCGATTGTGCAGCTGTTTCAATGAGAAGATTAATTCCAGCAAGTTCATGTTTTAGTGGAGCAAGGGAATCTATTAGTTCATGGCATCGTTCCATCAACTTGTGGAACGAATCCCTGTCCGCAACATCAACATCTTCACTAACTGTCTAATCGAGGAGTTTTACTGCCGCTTCAACGACTAGCAGCTCTTCTTGAATACATCTCGCTGCGTCTAAAAACAGCTCTCCATATTCGGCAGGCACTAAACAGGAATGGTCAAGACAACGTTCGAAGGTGACATTGTGCATTTCCAAAAACCGATGAACTAGATAATGCGGATGATTGGTTATGATGTGTAGTGCTGGATCCTGAGCAACTTTTAGGCGCTCATAGATGTTGACGTACACATGACCCGACTTTGCTTCGAACCCAGTAGCGCTATTATCTGCAACACCTACGAATGCCATGTTCTTCACCAGCAAAATGGAAATTCACCCCTATTTCGTGAGGTGGCTAAAAACAACATTACCGAAGGTTACTTGCTGGTAAACCGATGCGCTGAATAATAACGGCGGCGGATGGAATTGTGGGGGTTTTGGTGGGGGCCAGATTGAATCGTTTGAAGAATCCTTGGATTGATGGCCAAGTGTTGATTGTCAGCCACTTTAGAGGGTAATCAAGCTTATGGTTGCGGTAGAGGGCAATCTGAATACCGCAAACGTACCGCAATCAAAAGTATGAATCTGTGGCAAAATCAGTAGCGCTCCTGAAGTTTCTTCTCCTAAAACCGCATCATCAACACCCTTCCAAACCTGCCTGAGCACTTCTCTTAATCAGCGGGTCACAGGTTCGAGTCCTTTACGACCCATCCACGTTTTCAGGATGTAGAAGCCCCTCGCCGGAGGGGCTTTTTTAGTGCCTGAATGGCCTCGTACCGCAATAAATACCGCAACTGTGGCGTTTCAGGAATTTCCGCATCAGCGGGTCAGGGGTGATTTTGAGATAGATTGTCTAAATGCATCGAGGCACAAACCGTTTGACCAGCCGGCCCGCGCGTCTGCTTGACAGCTTCGCAACCCGCGAGCGTTCCCCGCGTCAGCGCATCGGTGAGCGGACATTCCCATCCGTGTTTCAAGCTTGGAATCCCGCCGATATCCCCGGCGAAGAAAAGTGGACGAGCGCCGCACGGCACGACATCATCTTTCACGCCCCCGATTACTTTGGGCTCCGCTGGGCTGACCGCTATCCGGGACTTGCAACGGCATTCACGCCAGACAGCATCCAAGCCGCAACGCGCACGCGCAAGCTACTTCTGGAACGCAATCCTAACATCGTGCTGCTTGCCGAGCTCCGCTACCGGGATGCGCACCGCTCCCATATCCCGGATGGCCACGCGTGGTGGATGACAAAGAACGGGAAACCCGTCATCGGATGGGAAGAAGGTGGCTATTTCCTCCTAGACTTTGCCAATACGAGCTACCAGGATCACATAGCGCGACAGGCCAAAACCATCATGGCAACCGGTGTCATTGATGGCATTATGCTGGATTGGTGGGATGACGATGACTCACGCATCTCCCTCATCCAGAAAATCCGCAGGAGTATCGGTCCCGATGCCCTGATCATGGTCAATGCCAATGATCGTCAGGTCACACGCTCCGCAAAGCTAATCAATGGCCTCTTCATGGAATGTTACCGATCTGCCACACCGGCAGACTGGGAACGCATTAAGGAGACGCTTCTCTGGGCGGAAGCAAATGTCCAGAGCCCACGCATTAACTGTCTCGAAACGTGGTTTCAAACATCCCGAGATGACCTTGCACGGATGCGCGCCACGACGACACTGGTGCTCACGCTATCAAATGGCTACTGTCTGTTCTCAGACCCGAATCCGCTTCCGACACCAGACCACAGTCATAACTGGTATCCATTTTGGAATCGCAGCCTTGGAAAACCAACCGAGAAGGGCCGCGCCTTACCGGATGGCAGCTACCAGCGACGCTTCACCAATGGCATCGTGGTTTACAATCCGCCGGGAAACATGCCGGTAAACATCCAGCTCGCCAAACCACTCACAGCCGTTTCAACAGGCACTGTGGGAAAGCGCTTCACGGTTCAGGCTGGGGATGGCGACATTTACCTAAATCTCACAGCAGCGCTATAGAGCCTTCTGCTCCTCCGGGAACACTTCTACTTCCCAGCCATCGTAGACTCCGCTAGATTCGGCAAGGATGCCATTGAATTCCGTCCGCAGCTCGCTGATGATGTAGCAGTCAACTGTCATCACCTTTGTAGCCGTCACAAGCCACTCAGACTTTTTGAATAGCCGTACAACGATGTTCGGTTTGAGCTCGGTCACTTCACATTCATAGCCAGCATCGGTGAGGCGAGCAGCTAATGCATCCGCTTCCTGTTGGCTACTGAACACAAAATTAAAACGGGTTTCCCTTGCACGCGCCAAATCGATGCCAAGCTCGACAAGCTCATCCAATAGGGCGTTATCCGCCTCACGGTCATCCATTCCATCCGCCTCCCACAACTTGCAAAACGATTTCCCGTGATGCATTCCAACAATAACCGCCCTGATGCACAACCGCTACTCTTTTGGGAAACGAATCACAAGTGGTTTACACCGGATGCAGGGAAGCGTACATTACAGGTATGCAAACACAGATGGAAATGACACGTAGTGCGGTGACCGCTTTGGAGCAAGCCGACCGCAACCTCAACACCACGTACAAACAGCTCCTCGGCAAGCTGGACAAGCAGAGTCGCGCAAAGCTTTTGACCGCGCAGCGGGCGTGGCTTGCTTACCGGGATGCC
>JAURHZ010000127.1 GCA_030833025.1 Armatimonadota bacterium | reverse complement strand
CATTGTTCTCGCAAATGGCAAAAACGTCTCACCAACCCCAATCGAGGCATCGATTAAGGAAAGCCCTTACATTCAGGAGATCGTCTTGCTCGGCGACAAACAAAATGTCTGCTCAGCCCTCGTAATCCCAAATGTAGACCGCTGTATCGCTTGGGCCAAGGAACAGGGAATCGATCTTGCCGATGGCGATGCGGTTATCGCAAGTCCAGAAATCAAGAAACTGATAAAGAGCGAAATTGACAAGTACTCCACTTGGCTCGCTGACTTCGAAAAGATTCGTCGCTTTACATTACTGAACACGACCTTCTCCATTGATGGCGGTGAGCTCACCCCTACAATGAAAGTCAAGCGCCGCGTCATTAATCAAAAGTTTGCGGCTGAAATATCCGCACTTTTCGGAGATGCAAGCTAATCTCGCTACGCACGAAGGCCCGCACTAAGTTGCGGGCTTTCTTTTTCCCTTGCGATTAAGGATGCTCCGTAAACATCCGCTGTGACCTCCCAACCAAGGTAGCTCTCCATCCCAATACGGCTCTCTTTCACACCAGCGTGTCGCTACTATGAAAACACCCCAAGTATCATCAAACAGCTTTACAGATACGCCGGCATGGTATCTGGGGACGAGCGCATTCTGGTTCGCAACCAGCTTTAAGTGGTTTATCCTCTTTATCCTACTCCCACTCCAAGTCGGCACATTGGCTAAATCAGGTGAGGCAAACCAAGCGTGGGGGCAGGTAGTCGCACTTGGGGCTGCATGGGCGATGGTTGGTCCAGCCCTCTTCGGTTGGCTATCAGACCGTTCAACCTCCCGCTTTGGTCGCCGGAGACCGTTTATCGCGATAGGGGCAGCGATGACGGTGATCGCCCTCGCCTTTCTAGGCGCTGCGAACTCGCTCCCGTTGATGATGATTGGGTATCTTTTCCTTCAGGTTTCAGATGATGTTGCTACGGGACCTTATGCATCCGTGCTACCTGATTTCGTCCCGATGGAACACCGGGGAAAAGCAAGTGGCATCATTGGCCTCCTCCAGCTGACCGCTCAGATTGTCGCGGCCGTTGTTGGCTTCCTTCTATCGGGCAACCTGCTGGCTGTCTATGGGGCCATCGCGGGGGTCAACTTGATTTGCGGCCTGATTGTCGTCTTTTCCCTTAACGAACGTCCTTCCCCGTCCGTTGCCACGGCGCAGCCGGGTCAACTTTTCAACATAAATGACTGGATAGCACCTTGGAGAAGCGCCGACTTTCGCTATGTTTGGTTTAGCCGTGCGCTTGTTGCCCTCGGCTTTTACATCATCACCAACTACGCCGTCAACTACATGAAAGATGTCATTAAGGTCTTTGCCATTCCGGGGCTAGTTACCCTAAAGGACCCGATGCAGGCAGCGATTGCCGTCGTTCTGCTGATGTCGATCAGTGGAGCCGCAATATCGATAGCCGCTGGGCGCTGGGTGGACAGCATCGGTCGAAGGAAGGTGACCACTTGGTCGGGTTGGGCGATGTTTATCACCCTCATCCCCTTTGCCCTAATTCCACGCTTTGATGCCATCCTCATCATTGCCGCTCTCTTTGGCGCAGCGTATGGCGTCTACATGGCATCTGCGGTTGCTCTGGTCGCCGATGTACTTCCAGATGCTGAGTCATCTGGGAAGGATATGGGAATCTGGCAGGCCAGCGTTAGTAGCCCGCAGATTGTGTCAGGACTATGTGGTGTTGTCGTAGATGTCGTGAACCGCCAGCGCCCGGGCCTTGGCTACACGGCGGCATTTCTTATATCAGCCTGTGCATTCCTCGTTGGATGCCAGCTTGTACGCCGGATCAAGGGTAGCAGATAACAGGTTTAGACCTTAGTCGATGCCCAGTTCCCACGGCGGTACGCAGCAATCAACAAGATCATCGAGATTACCGGAGTACTCGCTACACCAAGCCATACGCCCATCACGCCAAGTCCCGTAAACGAAGATAACCCGTATGCAAGCAAAACACGTAAGCCGGTCGTGACAAATGTAACGCTTCGCGGTGTACGTGTGTCCCCAGCACTGGACAAGACACCGGCAAGCACCAGATTGACGGCTACTGCTGGCTGAATAAATGCCATTAAGTGGAGGTAGCGTATCGCGAGGTCAACGGCACTCGTGGCACCCGATGGCAACATTACGTGTGCAATTCCATCCGCCAGCGGGCCGAAAACTGCCCCTGCAAACGTCATCGTTAGAACAGCTTGTCCAATGGAAATGAGGGCAGCATCCTTGGCGCGCTGTACATTACGTGCTCCGATGTTTTGACTCACAAATGTACCAGCGGTGCTCGCGAAAGCATTCCCCGGAAGAAATGCCAGCGACTCGACTAGGACACCGATGCCATGGGCTGCTCCTGCGGCAGACCCGCTTTGGGTTCGTAGGAGCAATGCCTGAATCGTGAGGCCGCTGAGTGCGACAACAGCCTGTCTTGCGGATGCGGGTAGTCCGACATGCAGGATTCGCTGGAGCATGGCCAGATCGGGTAACCAAACGCCTCGGAGAGCACCGGCAAGCTTCGTACCCGGAAGAAAGAGAATAAACAGGATCGTCGCGATTGTCTGACTGATACAGAGAGCGGCACCGCCGCCGCTGACACCCATTTGTGGGAAGCCCCACATACCGAAAATCAGAATGTAGTCAAACAAAATGTTGAGAACCACCGCAACAGAAATAACCTGCAGTGCACGGCGGGCCTCCCCGAGTACTCCAAAAACGGTGTTCCCAATCACAAGGGTGAAAAGCGATGGAACGGCGATCATCGAC
The DNA here is from genome assembly GCA_030833025.1 of Armatimonadota bacterium. GTDB lineage: Bacteria > Armatimonadota > Armatimonadia > Armatimonadales > Armatimonadaceae > CAIRTT01. The sequence goes on along the minus strand of JAURHZ010000127.1, from coordinate 4,188 downwards.
CATCTGAGATACGCGACTCCAGCAGAAAAGCTTGCGGCATCGCCGCGGTAGCCGATTAGTTGAAGAACTGCTGGGGCGAAGATCGCAACAACGCCGCCAATAAGACTGCCTGTCACAACCGACACCAGAACCGTTTGGCGTAAGGCTTGGGCTGCTTCATCAGTGTTAGCGGCACCAATGGCACGACCGATGATGGCTGCGGCTCCGACCGAGAATGCCACAAGAATGGTCATCAGGGCGAGGCGTATTTCGTGTACTACCGTAACAATGGCAAGCGCATCGACGCCGAGGCGTCCCATGAAAAGCTTATCGGCGATGCTGTTGGCAGACATCAGGAGCCCACTTGCAATTGATGGAAGCGCAAGCTTCCAAATAGCAGCGCGGAGGTTGCCGTGGAGGATTCCGTGGGTGTCTGACAAGTTATTCATAAACTAACATCGACATTCGCCAACAATTTTCGATTCCCTGCCACGCACCCGGAATGTTATGTGAGAACTAACGACGTGCCAGCACGCCAACGACGATGACGATAAATACGACGCCTGCAAGAATCCAGATCAGTGGGTTGTCGTAGATACCAAGGAACTGCCACACAAACATCGTAAGTGAACCAAGTGCACCTACCATCAGGCCCACTTTCGCCGCACTCGATGGGCTCCCACGCCGATTCATGCTCCTAACAGCGGTGTAAATAACCCAAGGAATCAGGGTGAAACACAGCAGGATAGATACGCCCACGAGTATCCACTTATCGATAACGCTATGAACCTTGAATTCATAAAATGTATCTGGGGCTTGCGGATACCGCGTTGATCCCGTCTCGGTAGTAACCACAAAGTAACCCTTGTGATCGCCTTTTTCGAACCCGTTGACTTCCCACGTGACTGTTGCGCCATCCGCAGGCGAGCCATCGATGGCCTTCATCGGAATATCGATGTTCCCACTTCGCGACTCATCGTGGAATATCGCCTTGGTGACATCATCACCCTTTGGATCCACATACTGAAGTCGCAGCGTGTAGCGCTTTCCTGTCTGATAAAGGTTTGGCAGTGATTGGTTGCCTGGAGTTGTGAGTACGGCACCTTGTGCAAACGCTCCGGTCACCAAGACACAGAAAACGGCAAGAAGGACAATTATTCGGCGAATCACGTTTTTCCACGCTCCCAGCTGACAGGTGCAACCTTCCACCGATGCTCAGCAACGCTCTCAGTATCCCCGGCGACAGACCGGATGCGCAATGTATCTCCAACCCGAACCGGGACAGCTGATGTATTTGCGACATCGATGCCATTTATAGATAAAATCCACTTGGCTGTTTGTCCCGCCGGCGTAGCAGCCTTTGCAACCAGTACTCCACGCTCCACTGTTAGAATGGCGATCGGGCCAGTATTCCCAGGAAAGGCCAACGTTTGCGTACAGCCCGCTGCCAAACCTCCTATACCAACCGCATCACCGCTCCGAAACACAAGGTCCCGCCCGCTACGTGTGCCCAAATCGACACTGATGGCAATTGGTTTACGATTTTTAAGAGCAAATACGGCTCCCGCCGCCAATGCAATGACTGCTCCCCCAAGAATGTAAGGCCAAATCGGCTCATCAGGAGCAGGCGGTGTAACACTTACCGGCACGATGGGTTTGGCATCGCTTTTTGGCGTAGTGATATCGTTTGGGCTTCGCTCGATCGGGCGATGTGATTCGGCATCGATGGTTACGCCAAAGCCAAAAGTTCTTCCCGTGATGGCCGCGAATCTTGAAATATCTTGGCGATATGCCTTACCGGTAGGAGTGGCGGCAATCTTTGTCAGGTCTCCCCCCTTGTCGTAGTAGGCAGCATAGTTATCAAGTTCCACCGGATTATCTCGGGGAGCATCGTTGTAAGAATCGGTAACAAACACGATTACCGGAGCCTTTGCCCCTAGATCCAACGCCTGACGGAGCGCTGTATGGTGCGGCTTGCGGAGATTGGTTCCCGCCCCCTCTAGAGCCTTGTAGGGAATAGCATCCAACGCAGCCTTACGGTCTTTACTGGATTTGATTGGACCATCAAAAAGGACATGCTCCGTGGCATTTACGCCGACGATGCGAACATAGGTGCCTTGAACAGCCGCTTCCTTTACGACTCGCAGAGCTGCCTGACGCGCTTTCGTCATCATCCCGTTTGTCAGCATGCTGCCGCTGACATCCTGTATTAACGCGATGTAGTCGGGCCGTTTCAGCTCAAGGGATTGGAGAATGGTGTTTGATTTTTCGAGGCTTGATTCCTGACACATCGACGGGCTCTGCGCTGTGAGGATTGCTAATCCAGTAAGCAAGGCTGCAGTGGCGAAGGCGGAACGAGTCATCGCTTGGATTGTATCAAGCAGGCATCATCTGTAACCGGCATTGATAATCCGAGCCGTGACTGCGGCAGTATGTCGGTACCACCCGCTCGCCAGATTCTCCGCTTGCCCTCCGGGTGCATTTGTCGACAAGAAAACCTGACTCCGGTAGTCTCCAGGTGCAAGGCGTGCGGCGCTGACGACGAATGGAATGCGTCCCGTTCCATTGGGAGCAATCACAATCGGAAGGGGAATCTGCCTCACATTGAGCCACGGGTGCTGTGTCGCCACGATGCGAATTAGCAGCGTAGCCTCCCCCGTGTTACGAATGGTCAAATTGAGTTCACCACCACTACCTGAAACAATGGTGCAGCGCTCGAGCTGATCACAGACGAGCTGTGGATGCCCTTTATCAACACGGGTGCTTGGCAACCCGCTTCGCATATCTCCAGCGCTCGGTTGACCACCGGCTTTGGTGATGCTGTCCATCGCAATTTCATCCAAGCCTTCAAGCACTTCGCGGATCGCAGAAAGTGTCTCGCAGCGAAGCACAAGTCCTTCGACGCGTGCGCGCACCACTGGGCTTGCAAACGGACCAGACTTTGGCAAAAGCGCGGTGACAAGCTTAGTTGCGGCAACAATATCGGCTGATGGACCTGCCCCGGGTCCGTATACGTTGGTATGGTGCGGGGCCACAGGGTCGCAGATGCCACCATCCGTGATGTACATCCGCAAATCATCCCCAATAATCAAATTGTCCAGTGACAATCCACCATGCGCGATTCCGTTAGCATGAAATGCAGCAAGGCCATCTAACAAAGGCACAATCCAGCGGCGCAGCGTCTCGGTGTCGGCGCGCCCACCCACTCCCATCCAGTATTGACGGAGGTTTTTCCCTTTCAGGACATTCCGGACGGTGTAAATGTCGCCATCCACCAGCATCCAGCGACGAAATGGGACCACTGTTTGATGAATCGCATTAAGTGCAGCCGTCAGACGGTCCGCCGTTGATTGCGAATGCGGAATCCGACGAACCATCACGGGACGGCCAGAGTGTTTGTCGGCGCCTATCCACGCCGCGACATCGGGTTGGGGGGTCGCAACGCTCCCTGCATTTTCAATCTGCCGCACGAGAACAGGAGGGAGTAGTTCGGACATTTAGAGCACCCCTGTCATACGAAGCGCATAAAGCACCCCGCGGGTGGTCGCTAGAAAAACACAGCCATCTGCATACGCCATCGGGACGCTAATCTGTGGCCCGCCACCGCCAGCGTCGTAGACATCATCCACAGCCATCCCCGCCGCCAATCGCTGCAAGCGTGCGTCCCGTCCTGCAAAAAGGTAGCCATCCGGTGCGACAATCGGTTGAGCGCGTACCGGCCCTCGGCTGGTCCGTTGTACTGGTTGCCCTGTTTCACGGCTGATCAGGCAAAGACCTTCGACCGTTGGGACCGCGAGAACACTGTCCGCGATGCCCGGCGTGCCCGTGATCGCTCCCCCAACGACTGGCGATTGCCAAAGCCGCGTTCCACTCTCAAGCCGTAATGCGCGCAGAATGCCATCATGGCCGCCTGAATAGACCACTCCATCGGCGATCACTGGTGCGGCATCAAAGCTATCTGCGACCTGTGTATACCAACGTGTATCCCCTGTTGATGCGTTTACGGCGAGTACTCCCCCCGTGTCATCATGGACAACGATTGTGTTTTCCCCAGCTGCAGGTGTACACTCCGGACGCCCCGTTAGCGGCACCTCAAACTTGATACGACCGCCATCCGTGGTCAGGACAACAAGCCGCCCAGCATGGATTCCATCGGCGACCGCCAAGGCTACCGTCTCGGGAGTAAGCGGTATTGCAGAACCGTAAACT
>JAURHZ010000126.1 GCA_030833025.1 Armatimonadota bacterium | reverse complement strand
CAAAAATTCAGGTATTTCAGACACCCTAGTCGCGTGATTGCGTCGCCATCAAGTACGTCCGGCCTGCTCCCAAAATCGACATGATGCTGAGGATTCCCATCATCCGTTCCGCATCACAGGTCACCCCGAGCACACTGCTACCAGCGGTTGGCACCTGGAAGTTTACAAGTGTGAGCGCGGCACCAATCGTGACTCCAACTGCGGCGAGAGCTCCAGCCGTGTTACGAGCCATCAGCATCCGGAGCGCAGCCAGCATTGTGACGGCAACGGGGACCAGCTCAGGAACCGGTGCCAACGCGATCGCGAGGGTGACGATGAACGATGTCCCGATTACGGAGAATGCAAAGTTTACCCAAGCACGGCGTAGGAATGGGCGCTTGATGCGAATCAGTGCGGCCAGCAGTCCAACAACTGCGATCACGATGCTTGGCAGGGAAATCGGCAATCCGGTCAGCTTTGCAATAGGCGACTTGTTGCTTGAAACCATCGTGGTAAATGGTTCCGGAATCTCATCGGAGCGCCCCGTCCACTTTGCAGCCAGTGCAGTGGCTTTGTCGACATTTAAAATGCCAGCACCGTACTTTTTGACATCCCCACCCGACACCTTGACCGCAGACTCGATCAGGGCCTTACGCACCTGAGCTGGATCTTTAATGCCTTGCGAGACAACGAGAGCAGCGGCGGCAGCCACGTGTGGACTTGCCATACTGGTGCCTTGGAAGGCGTAATAGCCATCCCCCTGGCCACCAACCTCCACTGGGAGGTTGGTATTTTGAAGAATTCCCGCGGCTTCATTACGATCACCGGCATAGCCACCGATGTCACCACCTGGCGCTGCGAGCGCAACTTGCTTGCCCCAGCTGGAGTAGCCAGCGAGCTTTCCGGATGGCCCAACCGAACTCACAGCGATGCACTCGGAGTAGGCGGCAGGATACCCGACGCCCTGCTTACCAGAGTTACCAGCAGCGGCGACGATAACGACACCCTTCTTGGATGCGTACGTACACGCACTGCGAATAACGGCATCAGGGAAAGGGCTGCCAAGGCTCATGTTTATAACATTTGCGCCCTTGTCGGCTGCCCAGCGGATGGCATCCGCGATATCAGCGCTTGTACCCGAGCCGGCAGCACTCAGAACCTTGAGAGGCATGATGGTCGCGCCGTAGGCGAGACCTGCAACACCTTCGGAATTGTTGGTTGCTTCGGCGATGGTCCCCGCGACGTGGGTTCCGTGACCGTGGTCATCGTATGGATCAGCATCGTTGTTAACGAAGTCGTAACCAGCCGTAAATGATGTAGAACCGAAGTCGCGACAGGCTTGGCCCTTGCCAGTGGTCGTGCCAGACACGCCGGTATCGATCACGGCAACAACAACACCCGTACCGCGGGAGCGCTTCCATGCGGCTTCGGCACCAACCATTTGGAAGTTCCACTGCTCACCGTAGCGAGGGTCATTTGGAGTTGCAGAAAGTGATTTGTGCGTTGCAGGCTTAGCCGTTGCTTTATCTGTTTGGCGGATGCCTAACGGAAGAAAGTCAGGATCAAGCTGGTAGGTATGCTCAGTGTCGTAGGCATCGATATTGCTGGATGTCTTCAGCGCCGCTATTGCCTTGGCGCGTTCGGCTGCAGAAAGAAAGACTTGATAGACATGGTTGCTGGATGCCACCACAGAGTTAGGTCTCCAGCGTCCACCGATTTTTGTTTGCAGCTGGGCGATTTCAGCCTTGGATGCCTTGTCTGCGACATCGACAATCAAAGGGGATGTCTGCGCAACGGCGAGATTTGCAGCTCCGGCAACGATGACGGTGGCCGCAAAAATGTTACGAATCAAAGCCTTCATGCTACTGGCTCCTGCTTCAAGTGAGGATTGCGCTCGAGGATATAGTCGTAGCGGTCACGGGTACGCCCTGTCCGCATATCAAACAGAGGGGTTCCCCCCGCATAATTGGTTCCCTTTGGGTCACCAAAATCATTGCGGCCTTCGGCCTTAATCCAGGCATCTATGCGCTTCTTTGTCGCTTCATCCACTGCCATGCTGTTCAACCCTACCTTAGTTCATTCTACCTGTGATTCCACCTGATGGTTCCCCGTAAACATACTCAGCAAAAAGGGGCATTTCCGGAAGCAGAATTCGTGAAAATTTGGTGTCTTAACTGGAATGATTGTTGGCATCACAAACTCCCTATGGACGCTGGCCACGCTTTTGCGGTAACTTGCACGCATCGCACAGGGTTTTCAACACTCATACCCTGCGCCGGGAACAACACTTAATGATTACAACTGACAGTGGTCTTCAGTACGAAGACATCGCCATCGGACAGGGTCCAACCGCCGCAAAGGGTCAAAATGTCTCCGTTCACTACACCGGTGTCCTTGCGGATGGAACGGAATTCGACAGCTCCGTCGGCCGTGGCCCGTTTGAGTTCACACTCGGTGTCGGGATGGTTATTCAGGGCTGGGACGAAGGTGTTGCTGGGATGCAGGTTGGTGGCAAGCGCAAGCTCGTCATCCCTGGAAACCTCGCGTATGGCGATCAAGGCTTCCCGGGCGTCATTCCACCTAATGCAACACTGATGTTCGATGTCGAATTGCTTGGCGTTTCCGGCGATCCGCATCCGGAAGTTACACCGATTGATGAAAGTGCGCTGACAACAACCGCCAGCGGTCTGCAGTACGCCGACATCGTCGTTGGAGATGGCACAGAAGCAAAACATGGCAATACCGTTGCTGTGCACTACACCGGCATCCTCACAGATGGCACACAGTTCGACTCCAGCCGTGGTCGCGGACCATTTGAGTTCCCACTCGGCGGCGGCCGTGTCATCAAGGGCTGGGATGAAGGCGTTGCCGGAATGAAAATCGGCGGACACCGCAAGCTCGTGATTCCAGGCAACCTCGCCTATGGCGACCGCGGCTTCCCTGGCGTCATTCCACCAAATGCGACTCTCATCTTCGATGTGGAACTCATCGGAGTGAAAGGCTGATATAGAAACACCATGATGACAAAGTACTTTCTGGCGGTCTTCGCCATTGTTGGGCTCCTCGCCGCAGGCTGTGATCAGCCAAAGGCAGCAGAATCGACAGATTTACCTGCATTGAACAAAACAGAACCAGCTGGTGCACCGACAACCACGGATGGCAAGCCAGTAGCTGGACCTCCTGCACCTCCAGCGGATGCGGGTTCCGAAGTCGCCAAAATGGGACCAACGACCAAAAAGCTTGAAACGGGTCTCGAAATCGAAGACCTCAAAGTGGGCTCGGGGGATGAAGCCAAGACCGGTACCACCGTTAAGGTTCATTACACTGGTTGGCTGACCGATGGCAAGAAATTTGACAGCTCTGTTGACCGCAATGAGCCATTTGAGTTCTCGCTGCCGGGTCAGGTCATCCAGGGCTGGAATGATGGCGTTCCTGGAATGAAAGTCGGCGGAAAGCGCAAGCTCAAAATCCCAGCTAAGCTTGGCTACGGCGAGCAGGGTGCTGGCACGGATATCCCACCAGGAGCAACGCTGGTCTTTGAAGTCGAGCTCCTCGAAGTCAAGAAGTAAGCCACTTCTCGATAGCAATCACAATGACAAACCGCCCCTGAATTTTCAGGGGCGGTTTTGTTTTGAGTCTAGAAACCAAATCGTGACCTACAAATTCGGTACGTGACTAGGCGAACTCCACAACCATGTCAATTTCCACCGGGATATTCCCCGGGAGGCTGCCGGCCCCCACAGATGTCCTCGCATGCCGACCATTCTCACCAAAGACATCTTCAAGGAGGTCTGAACAACCATTCATGACTTTGGGATGCTCTATGAAATCATCCGTTGCATTCACCAATCCAAACACTTTCACAATCTGCGTGACGCGGTCGATTGTGCCAAGCTCGTGGGCAATCACGCCCAACAACTGAATCCCAGTCTGACGGGCATAGGCGTAAGCTTCATCGATGGTGACATCCCGGCCGACTTTCCCGATATAGGGACCATCCGCCTTGCCCGCAAGGAACAGTAGATTGCCGGTCTTTACGGCATGGATGTAGTTACCGGCCGGCTCAGGTGGCGGGGGCAGTGTAATTCCAAGCTCGACAAGACGCTGACTGGGCGGTGTTTTCATAGTGGCAATTCCTCGTGTCAGCCAGCGTACAACACCCGCAGAACCTCTTCCAATGTCGTCTGTCCCAAAATGACTTTTGACATGGCATCGTCCTTGAGACTGCGCATCCCGGATGCAACACCAGCATCACGAATCGCATCCGCTGAGTCATTTGCAAGAATTCGTGCGCGCACATCATCTGTGACGGGAAGCAGCTCATAGCACCCAACCCGGCCCCGATAACCCGAGTTATTGCATTGCTCACACCCGGCCCCGCGGAACAATTGTGCCGGCTCATTTGCATCATCCAGAGGCAAACCATACCGCAACACCGCATCCCGGGGCGGCATATACGCCTCTTTACAACGATCACAAATACGCCGAACAAGCCGCTGTGCCATCACCCCAACTGTTGCACTCGCAATCAAAAATGGCTCTACTCCCATGTCCACCAAACGCGTTATCGCACCGGGAGCATCATTTGTATGCAAGGTTGAGAACACCAAATGGCCTGTCAGTGCTGCCTCAATCGCAATCATCGCTGTCTCACGATCACGCATTTCCCCAACCATGATGATGTCCGGGTCCTGTCGGAGCATCGCACGTAAACCTGCCGCAAATGACATCCCAGCGCGGTTATTCACGCCAACCTGGGTAATCCCCGGGAGGTCATATTCGACGGGATCCTCAATCGTGAGGATGTTCTTTTCCCCGGAATTCACCGTGTTCAGGCTTGCATAAAGCGTGGTTGACTTACCAGAACCCGTTGGCCCGGTCACTAGCACGATGCCATGGCTGCGCTTGAGGAGCTGCTCGTACATCGCTGCGACATTATCTTGAAGTCCCAGCTTGCTAAGCCCTAGCTGCAGACTGGATTTGTCCAAGATACGCAGTACAACCTTTTCGCCATAATGCGCTGGCAGCGTCGACACGCGGAAGTCAAAGACCTGACCATGAACCCGCAGCGACATCCGGCCATCCTGAGGCGCCCGCTTCTCCGCAATATCGAGATCGGACATAATCTTAATGCGGCTAATAAGCGCGGGCTGCACATTCTTCGGAACGCTTGGACCATCCGACAAAATGCCATCGATACGGTAGCGCACGCGGATCCCATCTTTGTTGGGCTCGATATGGATATCACTGGCTTTTTCAGCGATGCCACGCTGCAAAATGGCATTCGCAAGCTGGATGATCGGCTGCGTAGCAGCATCAGACTCCACAGCCTCTTCAGCCACCTGCACCTCCGGCGGTAGCCACCCCCCATTCACATCGCTGACATCACTACTGCTAAACGATTTGAGGACAGTCTCAACCGATGTCCCTCCAGAACGCCGATAGACAGCATCGATTGCACTCCGAATCTCATCCTCGGGCGCAATCCCAGGCAAGATATCGCGCCCCGTTACAAGGCGAAGCTCATCGATTGCACGCACATTCAACGGATCCTGCATCGCGACAATCAGCCGCGGACCGGCAAACTCAATCGGCAAAAGCGTGTAGCGCCGGGCAAGCTCCTGCGATACCAGCTGCACAGCATCGCCATTTATATTAATACGATGTAGGTCAACAACGGGAATTCCCCACTGCTCACCGATTACCTGAACACGCTGACGGTCGGTGATCAAGCCCATCGCAACCAGAATTTCACCCAGTGGACGCGCACTTCCCAGCTGACGTTGGCGCTCGAGAGCCTGCTCGACCTGCTGCGCCGTTACCATCCCATTGCGCAAAAATAACGTGCCAAGCCTTGTTAGGTGTTGCTGGGATGTCGGGGGTGCCGTCATAGTCATCGGTTAATCTTTCAGGTGACGCGCGGTCAGCAGCACAATCACTTCCGAATTGCGTCGCTGTTTGGAATCCGATTGGAACAGCGCCCCAATGACTGGGAGCCGACTGAGAAAAGGAACCATTTGTCGGTTCCGAAACTCTTCAGAGCGGACAAGACCGCCAATCGCAATCTGTTCGCCATCTTTGACACGGAGCACGGTGTCGACAAAGCGGGTGGATGTCTGCGGTAGGGCAAATGTCCCCACCGTTAAAAAGGATGTAATTGTCGAGACCTCGGGGTGCACGGCGAGTGTGATCAGGCCATCCCCATTTGACTGCCCCGTCACCTTGAGCGTAATGCCAACGGTTGCGGTGTTCGTTACAACATTTTGGCCCTGCGGCGTCTGGTTGATGTTCACCACGTAGTTAAATTGATCTCCGATAAAGGCGATTGCGCTCTGGCCATCCTGGCCGGAGAGGCGTGGACGTGCCAAAACCTTCGCACGGTCACGCTTGGCGAGTGCCTGGAGCTGAGCCCCGATGACTGCCGGGGTTCGGAAAAGACCGCCAAAGTTGAGGTTTTTAGCCACCAGATTGTCCGCGCCCAGCGTTGGGGAGCCGGCGGGCGGATTGACCTCACCCATTTTCACGACCTGGCTGAAGTCATACGTCAAGCCAAGCTTATCCACTTCATCCGAGTTGACATCATAGATTTCCGCTTCATACACAAACTGAACCGGACGGACATCGAGCTTGTCGCGTAGCGCTTTCGCCTTGGAAATGTCGGCATCGGGGCCAAGAATTACGACCACACTTGGATCAACACTTTGACTTCCGCCACCCGTCGTCCCAGGTGTCGTTGATGGTCCGGATGCAGCTCCGGTAGCGCTGGATGTCTGTGCACCGGTTTGGGATGGGGTTCCAAATGTCACACTCTGGCCATTGTTGCTACCAACCGTGCGATTTCTTGGTCCGATATGCACAATCAAGCTTGGCAGCTGCTCTTTAATTAGGTCAGCAAGCTGCTGAGCATTGATAAAGCGCGTTTCGAGTACGGCGGATGCCTGCCGCGTGACCCGATCAACGCGTCGGACACGATCAGCTTCGGTTGACTTGAGCAGG
>JAURHZ010000125.1 GCA_030833025.1 Armatimonadota bacterium | reverse complement strand
CTGTTTTGGGCCAAAGTGATTCGCGAGAGAGTTGTACATCCAAGCAGCCCTGCAACACAAGCGGAAATTTGCGCCAGAAGGTCTGTCGCGTTGTCCTTGGCAGTGCAACGTTCCAGAGCTGCGCGAGCGTAGTTTTGCTTTATCGTCCGCAATGATGTCACGGCTCAACCAGCAGTGGACGACATTCCGACACTATGGCATTAGTGCCCCAGAGCAGGCCAGCGGTCAAGCCAGCCTGCACGTGCGTGATCAGCGCTACAGCCGGACGCGCGGGCTTACCCCTTAACGTCCCGTCTTTGGCTTCGGCTGTGGTCTGGTTTCCTTAGGCGGCGGCGGTACGGGATGCATTTTCGCCATCCCGCGTGGGCCATCCTTTACAAATCCACTCACTGCCTCCGAGTGGAGATGCAAAAGCTTGATGACATATGGGTCCTTAGACATTTCGATCACACGGATGCCATTTGGAGTCGTCTTCACTTCAACGGTTATCTTGTCTGCATTCTCAAACAAGGCGCGGAAAAGTGGATCACCCCGCCGAATCAACATCCCTTTTTCGAGGCGGCTTTTCATCGCCATCACGTGCCCTTGGAGCATGCTGGCAACCTTTTGGTCGCTGGACTCAGTGATGGACTCAAAGCCATCCGGGCGTTTGCGAACGGTTCGCTTAATGGATTTGACGTTGTCAAACAGCGCATGGATGGTGTCCATGTCAATCATATGGTCTTTGTCGCCTGCGTGACCCATGCCGCTGCCCATCATCCCCTGGCCGCGGCCACGCCCCATACCCATCCCCGGCGTATGTTCCGGATCCTGAATGAATCGCATTTCCCTTGCCTCACTTCTAGCATTACTACAACACCAGAGTTCGTTCGTGACCATCTGGATTCAGGCAGATTTGATAACAAGGTGCAGAACTAGCAAATATGGGTCCGACTAAATTACGCTAAGTGGTTTGCCATCAGGTCTTAACGGCGATTCGCGTTACGGAGTTAGCAGCATTCACGATGTCTTTGTCTGCCTCTTTTGGAATATAGAGCAGAGTCTTAGGGTCAACATCGTATTCCTTGGACTTCTTCCATCCGGTAACAATGTTTTTGAAGTAGGGGATATTGCCGTTGGTCTTCTTGAGGCCAATCCGCATCGCGGCATTTAGCATTCCAAAGCGAAGTGCCTTATAAGCAAGCGCTCGGATGGCCCATGCATGCCCTAGGCGGGCATACTTTCCGTAGTACGCACCATCACCAAAACCATAGTTTAGTAATGTATCTGGCCATTGCTCTGGCAAGCGCGTTCCATAGTGATCGACCGAGTTTTCGGGGTCTAGACAGATGGAAAACCCAGCATGATAGATGCGATACGCAAAGTCACTGTCTTGGCTGCCACGGAGTGGCGCGCCAACACCCATCACCTCATCGTAGCCACCGGATGCATCCCATGCAGTCCGGCGGACCGCAGAGTTCGCGCCCATACCAAAAGTACGGTAGTTTCCCCTGCGGCGGTGGTGAAGTTCGAGCTTATCCCACATCAATGCAGGGACAACAACTCCCTGTTCCACAATAGATGCAAGTGCATCCGGGATACAGACCTGTCCATAAATCATCCCGATCTCAGGATCGGAATCAAACCGGCTGGCGATGCTTGAAATCCAGTTTTCGGGAACGATGACGTCATCATCTGTACAGGCGATGTAGTCACCATCGGTGACTTCTTTACCGATGTTGTACGACCGTGAGAGCCCAGGCTTTGGTAAGTGATGATAAATCAGCCGGGAATCGTTTTGCTGATAGCGCTGCACAATGTCTTTGGTCAGGTCATCCGTGCTCTGGTCCATGATATGGACATCAAAGTTTCCATAGGAACAACCGAGAACCGATTTGATTGCCATTTCAATCATGTCGGCGCGATTGCGTGTACAGATGACGACAGAGACTTTGTTCAGTGGCATAGCTACTTCCTCAATGGCTTTTTGAGTGCAAACTCTATGCCAGCACCAAACTCTTTTTCAACCTGCGTTAGTGCATTTCCGACAGTCATGTCCATGTCATAGTATCGATAGCTCGCAAGACGTCCGCCAAAAATGACATTTGAGATACCAGCTGTGCGTTCACGGTAGCGGTCATAAATAGCATTGTTTGTGGAGTCATTGACTGGGTAATAAGGCTCATTTGTGCCCGTAAATGCTGCCGGATACTCGCGAGTGATTACCGTATGCGGAGTATCCTTGAACTCAAAGTGCTTGTGTTCAACGATTCGCGTGTGTGGGACGTGACTTTCTGTGTAGTTGATAATCGCATTTCCCTGATAGTCACCGGTGCGCTCTTCAGTCTCAAAGCGCAACGAGCGATATTCCAGTCTGCCTTCTTCGAAGTCAAAGAAAGCATCAATCGGGCCTGAGTAAACAACCTTGTCCGCTAGTACATTCAATTCGGCTCTGTCGCTCAGATAGTCGATACCGAGGCGAACCTCAATTCCAAGCAACATGTTCTCAACCATCCGGGTATAGCCACCGATGGGAATACCTTCCCAGCGGTGCGAGTCGTGGAAGTACCTATCATTCATCGTCAGACGAACTGGCAAACGTTTGATAATAGATGCTGGAAGCTGTGTTGCCGGGCGGCCCCACTGCTTTTCTGTGTAGCCCTTGACAAACATCTCGTAAAGGGTAGGGCCGACTTGTGCAAGCATGTGTTCTTCAAGGTTGGCTGGATTTGGATTGGGATGAACCTCGGATGCAATCTTATTGACGGCATCTTCGGGGGTGATGACATCCGGCCAGATCTGATGCATCGTGTAAAGGTTGATCGGCAGGCTGTAGAGGCGTCCGCCAAACATAGCCTTGGTACGCAGGGTGAAATTGTTGAACTGTGCGAAGCGTGTTACGTAGTTCCAGATGTATTCCTGGCTGGTATGGAAAATGTGCGGGCCGTATTCGTGGACATGGATGCCATCGACGTCCCGCGTGTAAACATTCCCTGCAATATGGTTGCGCCGATCGATGACTAGAACGCGCTTGCCACGGTCAGTGGCCTCCCGGGCAAAAATGCTACCAAAGAGGCCAGCACCCACCACCAAGTAATCGTATTGTTTTGCCATGCATCCAAAATCCCTAAGGTCGTTACTTGGGATTATTGGATTTCGGGCTTTGCTTCTTTACTGGTAACGTCTTGTCAACTACATCCTTGGCAACCGCACACGATAGAAGACATTAATGCCAACCGGGCTGCTCCCGTATGTGCCTTGCACGCCTTGCGGGATGCTGTGGAAATCCATGGATGCACCTACGGAATGTTCGGCATCCGGGGTTACACGGACGACATGAAACCCTCCGATGGTCAGCTTGTGGATTGTATGGAGGCCTTGTGATACGCCTGAAATCGCATCCTTTTCGACCCGCTCAAGCCTTGTGAACACAGAGTCTTTCCCACGCACATACGATGCTTCTGCTAAAAATGCCGTCGAAAATCCGGCGCCATCATGCAGACTGTTTTGCCCAAACGCCAGCATCCCAGATAGGCTGCCGCCCGTTCTAAGCTGCCAGTTTTGCATCACGGATGCCGTAAGACGCGTCGCATTATGATCCGTATCCAGCGACTCCGGAGACTTTAGAAATCCGTAGCTGACCTGTGCACTGGTGGCGGCATTGGGGTTCCATGAAACACGGGAGCTGTATGAATCAAGGTGAATCGGATCCATCCGCATGCGGTTTTCATCTGGCTCGCGGCCAGTAAATGCGGACGCTTCGATGCGCAGCTTATCCTTATGCGTTGCCCCCAGTGTCAAGACGCCGCTGGTGATATGCGTGCCATCCAGCCAGTGATGTGACAGCGGAGCCACCGGGTTTTCCCAGCCACTTGGCCGGTGCTGAAAGGCGGCTGGTCCAAGTGCCGGCTCACCCACGGGAGCCAAATATAGCATCGCCCGACTCTCCCGGCCCAGTCGTGCAGACCCCGTAAGTGCCAGCTCCATCAGGCCATCATGAGGATGCTGTCGATCCACAAGTGCTACACCGCCGCTCGTCTCACCTGTCTGAAACAGCAACGGATAACCACGTCCACCATTCATCCACGCATCCGCAGAAACCATCAGACGGAAACCCTGCGTGCTTCCAGCCGGCCCATCACGCCGCGCCATCCACATAAGCTGGCTCATCCCTGAGAGGCGATCGGAACCGCGTGGACCGGATGCCGATAGGCCTGCCGCAACCGCTTGGCCCATGGCCATCGTCTCCCAGCCGCGCACCGGCTGGAACATCCGACCATACAGCAGACTGGAATCTGGCAGCCAGCTCGTTCCGCTGCCCTCACGTGACATCGTCCACGGGCCCGTAACACCCGACATCTGAGACATTTTCTGCTCGAAAACCATGTCAGGAGAAAGGCCATCGTAGCGGGACTTCCCCGCCTTGATCCCCGCAACGCATTCTTTGCAGACGCCTTGCTTTTCGAAAAGCGACTGGCCACAGCTGCACGATTTCTCGATGGTGCACTCGGTGCATCCACCGCCAATGCAGCACGCGTAGCGCCCTTCGGAAGCAAGGATACGCTTTGCTTCGAGAATCGCCGCATCAAAGGCCTTGATGTCTCCTTTAGCCTTCGCCTGCATCGCTGCCTTAATGATTGGATCTGCCTTGCTTCGCCCAAGCTTTGCATTCCCCGGAGGGTGAGGCATGCCGCTGGCAGCGCTGGCCAACAGGGCCATCAGGACAAGACTCATTCCTAAGAAGTGCCTCACTTTGCGCCTCCAACGGGGATGACAAATGGGATGGTCACGATTTTGCCGCCGCGTTGAAACTGACCCCAAGCCTTGTAAATGCCAGCCTTTGGAAAGCGTGCATTGAAGGTCACGATGCCGCGCTTTGATTGTGCGATTCCAACTTCATCCTCCGCAGGGTGGCTGTGGACCACTGTCTGGCCATCCGCGTGAATAATCATCAAGTGTCCGAAAGCGCCGAGGTAAGGCTCAAGGTCTGTGATCGCATCCCCGGTGGATGTATCGGTGAGCTGAAATGTCACGGGCAATGATTTACCAATCGGGATATTGGATGTCCCTTTCAGGCTTGCTTTGATTCCATCCACTGCGTTGGTCGTGGCGCTCGGGACGAGGGGAATCGCAGCAGGCGTGGTTCCCGCCACCTTGACCGAGCCCATCAGGATTTGTGAGCCGGCTCCGCGTGGTGCGACATCCATAAATGTGTAGTACTGACCACCCGCTGGGAAGATCTGGTTGTGCGTAAAGCTGCCATCCGGTTGCTGCACAGGATGCTCATGCGCAAACCAGCTGAGGTCTTTGCTGACGATGAGGAGGTGGGCGAGCTTGGTGTGTGCGATGTCAAAGTCTTTCACGATGGCCTTGGACTTTGTCTCGCGGATTGTGAATTGCAGGCCCGATTCCTCGCCAGGTTTTGGGGTTCCCTTTGCTTTGACATCCAATGTATACGGCTTTACGACTGCTTTCCGGGTTCCTGGGGCTGCCTCGTCGCGGACATCGACCAGAAAATCCGTACGCACCGCTTCCTGAATGCCCGGGATTTGCAGCGTGAGCGCGATTTTATACTCGCCGCCATGTGGGAAAAAGCACTCGATTCCATAGTCTCCCGGAATCCCTTCGGTATGGATTTTTGGTCGCTGCTCGGGCATCCCCGCCATTTCCGGCATCGTGATCACCGCTTTGCTGACCACTCGTGGGATACCTGTAGCGCCAAAGACAGGATCGACTTTGCTCGAGTCCGTTACGCGGAATTCGATATCGATTGCTTCACCGGCGAAGACTCCGCTGTCGGGGACGCGGAGGGTGATGCTGATTGGGCCGGATTTGCGCTCGATGAGCTTGAAGCCAGCAGGCGGCTGGGCGGCGGTCAGCGGTGTGGAAATGCGAACGGTAGTAAGGGGCGAGGTTGCAGTAAAAGCCACCAACGCAAGTGTTGGGATAATCAAAAGAGTCACCTGAAATCATGGTCATAGCGGATGCGCGCGTGGAAGGGCGGCACCCGTTTGGGCATCGATGTTTATTCAGGAGAAGGCTGGCGGGCCACGGTGGAGCGCTGCGCCGCGGGGAGGCCCTCGTGAAATACGGACATCGAACACACTGCGTTTCGTGGTTGACCTTGCGATCACAAATGGGCCATTAAGCTCGAGCTGCTGATCTTGTGCGACAACGATATCGATGACAGTGAATGCAGTTCGATAGTCGCGGACGACTGGCTTTGCAGCAGCCTTTATAGTGCAGCAACAGGCTCTCGTAAGTACTTTTGTTTCGGATTTTAACGATGCCTCACGGCAACAGCCCTGCTTTTCTGCAGCTTTGACGGGGATGGGTGTGACGCTTATGGATGCTTTCATCGGGCATCCGGATGGCATCCCCGAATCCGATGTCAGACACGCTGCGACCCGAAGCGCTGGCAGGAGGAAGCCTGTCAACATCAGGAATGCGGTGAAAAGCAGCGGTATCGATCGGCGGGCCATAGTCGTATTATCGTTACGTTACCACGGTATCGGATGATTCCGAAAAGCCATTTACACCGTGAAATTACTGGGTTTGTTAGGCTTGCTAAACCAGTAAGACCCGTTCGATATATGGATTCACAAACTTCCCACCAAGGTCGAATGCCTGTCGGAGCGACTCACTCAGCACTCCCAAGAAGTCAGGGGAAAAATAAATCAGATCTCTAACACCCGTTCGATATACGGATTCACAAACTTCCCACCAAGGTCGAATGCCTCTCGGAGCGACAAAAAATCAGCCATTTTTGCATAACCGGTCGGAGGCTTCAAATACACTTTGCCCCAGTGAGGCTGCGCGCCGAGTGGCAACAGAAGTGCCTCTATCTTTTCAAGAACCGCCAGCACCTTGCTCGGTTTTTGTCGCCACGTAAAGTGGAACGCAGTTATATCGCTGCCATAGGCTGGGCTTAGCCAGAGCGCGTCTTCCTTGACGGTCCGAATTTCTGAGACATATAGGAGTGGTTGAATCTCAGCACTCAG
>JAURHZ010000124.1 GCA_030833025.1 Armatimonadota bacterium | reverse complement strand
CCTTGGTTTTTGTCCGCACAAAGAACGCGGCCATTTGGTAGTACTCATACTGCTTGAAGCGCTCGTACGGGTGGTTATGGCACTTTGCGCAGCCGATACGTGTTCCGAGGAAGACCTGGCTTGTGGTTTCGAGCAGCGCTTCGGGTGAGCGTTCGGCTCTGAAAAAGCCTGCCGCGCCATTGTCGTAGTTACTACCTTTTGCGGTGATCAGCTCGCGTGCAAAGGTGCTCATGGGCTTGTTCAGCGCCACGGATGACCTTAGCCACAGGTTCATGGAGGCTAAGCCGCGTTCGCCGAGGGCTTTCGTGGATGCTCTGGTGTAGTCGCCCCAGAACAGTGTCCAGGTGTCGACATATTCAGGGCTTGCGAGCAGCTTGTCGACGATGCGTTCGCGCTTGTCCAGCTCACGGTCAGCCAGGAAGTCACGAATGTCTTTTGGGGATGGCAGTGTTCCGCAGATATCAAGTGTGACGCGGCGGAGGAACTCGGTATCGCTAGCGCGTTGGCTGGGGGTGAGGCCGAGCTTAGCAAGCTTTTTGTCAACGAGGACATCCATGGCAACCGATGCCGGTGTACGCGTTTCGGCATCCGGTGCCGGGCGTGGCTTCAGTGGTGTACCAAAGGGACTGTTGATGGTCGCTGTTGTGACGACATCCCGGTAGCGGATCAGTACGGCGGCGGAGCCCTTGCCCGTGACTTTGATGATGCCATCCGGGCTCACACCTGCAACGGCGGCATCGGAGCCGCTGATAAGCGACTCGGCGGTGACATCGCGTGTCGTGGAATCCGAGAGCGTCGCGACGACCCGGATGGCCTGTGTGTCCCCGACGGCAAGCGTGCGCATTTTCGGGTAGACATCCAGCTTGGTAACCGTTGGGTCATCCTGTTTAGGTCCAGGCATCCCGAGGCGAATCCACTCGCTGAGGAGTCGGTGGTGTTGTGTCCCCTCAGTCAGGGCCGGCCCGCCTTTGTGGGGAACGGCCATCGTGGGCTTTCGCAGTAACAGCGAGTTCATCGGCTGCGCGGGAGAAATCCGGCGGCTGGCGCTGCCTTTTGTGATGCTAGCAAAGTCGAGGTCGGGGTCAAATGCCTGGAGGCTTAGGCGGAAGCCACCTTTCCCTTGCGTTGCTCCGTGGCATCCACCACCATTGCAGTTGGAACGTGTCAGGATTGGTTCGACATCGGCGATGAAGCGCGGCGTTGCTTTTGTGGTGACATTACGGACATCTATAGGAACAACCAAGCTGCGCCCAGCGGCGTTAATGGTGATGTTTGTCTTGCCATCTTGGATGGGATAGACGGTTCCATCGCTGATACGTGCGATTTTTGGGTCGGCAATTGTGTAGCGTGCGGTGGCGGTGACATCTTTGCCGGATGGCAGCTCGGCGACTATACGGTGGCTTGTCCATGGACCATCGAGGGTGATTGATGTAGATAACCCGGTGAGCTGCAATGCGGGTTTTGCACGGTTTGTTGCGTGCGCTTTGCCTGTTGCCGATACGCTGAGTGCGCAGAATGTTACGATGCCCAGCGGGCCGATGTAGTAGAGAAGGCGCCTTGCATCCATGGTTTTCAGCACTCCTGTGTGCATCTGATTGCTGTGCGTGCTGTCACCGATGACAACAACGCGAATTCAATTGCATTGTAGCCTTAATCACCTTGTGAAGCCGTTGACAAGTCAGGCGATAAGTTGTCTCCTGATATGTAAACAACTATAAATAGTTTATTTACTTAACATTCATCATGTATGATGCCGCTGTCCGGCTATCTCCATCGCAACTTGCTACCGGACGTTAGAGACGACGGTGTCTCGCATTTATGACTAGTGGAGGTTTTAGTGATGAAGTCCCGTTCACGTTACGCAGGCGGTGCGTTCACGCTCATCGAGCTGTTGGTTGTCATCGCAATTATTGCTATCCTTGCAGCAATCCTGTTCCCAGTCTTTGCTCAGGCGCGTTCAAAAGCCCGTGCAATCTCCGACCTTTCCAATATCAAGCAGATTGTCACCAGTTCAATGATGTATATCCAGGACTACGATGAAGCACTGATGTCACCTGCGCTCCGAACATGTGGTGGTGCACCGACGGTCAATCCACCAAACCTCTGGAGCCGTAACTGGACCACCTGGCCCGAGCAGATCTATCCGTATACAAAGAACATGCAAATGTTTACATCCCCCGGGCGTGCGGATGCTCCTTACTACGGCTATACGATCAATGTGAACTCATCGAATGATGACTTTCCAGCCGTATATGACCCAGCTGGAAACACCGGTGGTGGTACGCCTCCAGGAAACTGGAACGATGGTACATGTTCAGGCCCGCGGTCAACCCAGCGGTTTGTAAGTCTGAGTGAAGCCGTTGCCCCGGCGGAGACGATTTGGTTCCATAACTCCGTTACGACAGTCTGGCAGGAAGGCTTTACAAACTGGGCCACGATGGAGTCATTCTTTGCATCGCTTAGCGGTGGTGACAAAACGGATGAATCCGAGCTCCAGCTGGATGGTTCTGAGACCATCGGGCAGCTCCTCCTTTCGGGCGGCTCACGCGTCGACAACTCGACTGTTATCAAGGAACCGCATCGGTTCTCGCAAGGGATGAACATCGGGTTCCTCGATGGACATGCAAAGTGGCTAAAACCTAGCCAGATCAAATCTACGCAGTGGTCATTGGAAGCAGTTCCACAGGGAATCGAATAGTCGAAACTGGAGGTTCCCGATGGAATCGCTTAAGGAAAAAGCGGTATCGCCGTTCATCTTGATTATCGTAGGTGTTGTCGTTGTTGGTGGTATCGCATTCTTTGGCTTTATGAAGCCGAAGATGGATGAGGCCCGAGCACTTCGGGAATTTAACAGCCCAGAAGCACAGGCTCGGCGAGACCCGGATACAAGATCGGCCAGCCCTACAACACAGGCAAAGCTGAACGAGTTTCTGGCTAAAGATCCTGCGGCACAGCAACGTCAGATCGGACGTCGACGTAGCCGCGAATAGCACGTCCGTTAGTAACGAAAGAGCCCTCCCGGTTTCCGGGAGGGCTTTTCTATGCCGCTACGCAAAAAATATTTTTAGAAAAAGTGTCATATTTGGCTCATTCGTAACGATATGTAATTGACTGCTTTCGATCGAGACAACAAATGCCCTGGCAAATCATCCCAACCAACGACTATACCAACCTCATCCCGACGCTCGCTGAACATATCAGTACCCGGACACTGGCACGCCCTGCCATCATTGTTGTCCCCAACAAAGTCATCCGGACGTGGCTGCGTCAGGCGCTGGCACGCCATTTGGGCAACGTCATGGCCGTCACGTTCATGGAAGAGTTCGCGGCAAGGCGTCATTTTTGTGGGGTGCCGGATGAGCACACTTGCCACGATGTGCTGTTGGAAGCGGTGATCGCAAATGTTCTTGATGAAATCGGTGTCGATGACCCGGTTTGGCGGCCTGTGCAAGCGTGGCTGTCAGCCAACCGTGGCTCCCGGATGGAGCTCGCTGGACAGCTGACACGCCTAATACGTTTTTATGACAAACAACGCCCATCGATGTTACTGGACTTCATTAATGGTGTCGTTCCACCTCTCGCATCCCCCGATGTCCACTGGCAGGCAGAGCTGGTTCAGCGTGTCTGGAAGAAAGCCGGACTTGCAGCTCCACTCGCCGCCAGCGATACCGTGCCGTTATCGGATGACAGCATCGGTGCCTCCGGCCCAATTGCAATCGTTGGAGGTGCCTTTCTCCCGCTCATCGACTATCGCTGGGTGCAGGCTCTCGCTGCACAACCAAATGTCAATGTCCTTCAGATATTGCTTTCTCCATGCCGAGAATTCTTTGCCGACAATCCGACACGAAAACAACTTATGTTGTCATCCGCGGTCGCCGATGGCGCAGCAGCATTTGCAAGCCCTGTCCTCTCAAGTCTTGGTCTCCTTTCGCGCAATGAGCAAGCCTTTCTGATCGACACCGAAGATGCGCTTCTAAAACGTGGCGTAGACATCCACACCGTTTATGGCGGTGAGGCGTTTCGCGAGCCAAACCTTACAACACGCCTTGGTGGTTTGCAGCAGTCCATTCTTGCAAACAATCCGGACATCTCGGAAAGTGCACTATCAGATCCAAATGATGACTCGTTGATCGTCAACTCCTGCTGGTCTACTGTTCGTGAGCTGGAGTGCCTCCGGGATGACATCTTGCTCGCGCTCCACGATGATCCAACGTTACACCCACGCGATGTCGTCATCACTGCACCGGACCTTTCTGCGTACCTACCGCATATCGAGAGGGTATTTTCGACTCCCATTGACCTTCCTTGGGCACTGATTGGCGATGGTGTTGGCGTTGCAAGCCCCGTACCCGCACTCTTTCAACGCATCATGGATAACATCGGCGGCCGCTTGCGGCGCTCAGACCTCTTGGGCATCGTCCAAAATCCGTGCTGGCTTGCGCGGCATGGCCTCGAGCCCGATGACGTAGATGCACTAAAAGTCATTCTTGCCGAAGGAGGCGCACGCTACGGATTTAGCCAACAGGAGCGCTCGTCCGATGTCGAAGCGGTTTGGACGGGCGTTACGCCGGATGCATCAGGTACCTGGGATGAATGGCTGGACCGGGTTGCGATGGGCTTGGTCATTGCACCCAATGATGAGTTTTCGATGCATGGCTCTGGTGACTATTCGCTTCTAGGTGTCGGAGGCGTTGGGGCGGTGGAATCGCGTGGGCTTGGGCACATTATTGGACCGCTCTCGGACATCCTGATACTGCTAACGAAGACCGCTACCTTAAAACTTACGCTTTCGGGATGGGTAACAACTGTCTCCGACATCATCGATCAGCAAATCGGATGTCGTTCCGGGCAGCCATCCGATGACGACCACATCACGGCAATACGGTATGCCCTGTCGGGTCTCTTACAGCAAGCTGATCGGGTCCTTGTTGCCCGAGATTATGAGCTCAATTTTCAAGATTTTCGGGTCCTGCTCCGCCAGCGTTTAGTCGAGCAAGGAACGCCGCGTGGGAGAGCGCTCTTTGAGGCTGTCACAGTAGTACCGCTTGCGCAGGCAAGAGGCATTTCAAGTCGCGTGGTGTGTATTCTCGGGATGTCGCAGGATACATTTCCTGCCAGGCGCCAACCCCTTGGCTTTGACCTGACGCAGGCCTCAGCGGAACACTACAAGCGGGATAACCGTTTGGATGCATCTCCTGCGCAGATTGATCGCCTTGCATTACTGGAAGTAATCACGACGGCTGTCGACAAGCTCTGGTTTTACTACACGGGCCGGGATGCCGCGAATGCGACGCACCGGGATATGTCCGTACCACTTCGCGACATCGTGGAAGCGTTCCCAGAAGGCGGAAAAGGACTCATCGTCAACCGTGCGGCGTTCCCCTGGTTTGAGCGGATTCTATATGCCCGTGACCGCCGGGTGCGCTTTGGGGAGTGTGCAGGTACGGAACATCTGGCTGATGCGCGCCCACCGGCAACTGTCCGAGCGGAGACGCTTGCATCGAATACAGTGGAAGAGCAGGAATCAGATCTGTCAGCTGCGCGCGTGTCGGCAAAGTCATTTGAGGACTTATTCAGTAACCCAGCAAGGCATCACCTGAGCGCTGGACGAGATATGCGTATCGCAAGTGTCGACAATCCTGAGGATGATGACAGCTTTGCTCCTGATATCCGTGATGTAGCCGTTAAGCGCGTTTGGGATGAAGCAATGCGCGAAGGTATTCCGTTACTGAAGGCGCTTGAGCGTGTTTGGGGTGATATCCGACGTGAGGCATTGGTGACGGAATCAAATGCCAAGTTTATGCGTGATCGAACGCTTGAACGCCTGGAGCAGCTGAGTGAAACGTGTGATGCGGTTCAGCAAGCACTTGGACCGCTACGTAAACCGGTGCGCTTCTCGACGGGGCAGGTCCCGGGAATCGTTGGCAATGTTCGTGACACTTGGCAAAACGGCTATGTCTTTACGGTGAACTCGGGAAAGCCATCTGGAAAGCACGACCGGTATCTGTGGCGAGCACTTGCCCGGTGGCTTTTCCTGCCAAAGCGCCCAACCGAGAAGTGCTTCAAGCTAATCATCGTCAACATCCGGGATCCAAAGGAAGATATCTACACGATTGAAGTCCCGCTCGGCGAGTCTGATTATGCTGACCTCCAGAGCAAATGTATGGCTCTTGCCGCTGCTAACCGCAATGTCTGTCTTCCTGTCTACGTCGATGATCTCAAGGTCTCTAGCTGGGGGGATGGCTCAAAAGCGATTGAGTTTGAAACCATCGAAACGGAACTTGATACTCGGGTTGAGAAGTGGGATGTCGAAACGCGACGCTACTTGGATCAGCAGTCATTCACGAGAACCGACGAGTGGGAGGTGTTCTTAAAAATGGTCGCCTGCGTAAATGGCATCGCCCCAACGAAGACAGTAAAGGATCAAGGCACCAAGGATGCTTAACACTGCACCGGATAGTTTGCAGCTCACCCAGTCTGCTGTGATTGAAGCATCCGCTGGTACTGGCAAGTCCTACACAATCCGCCAGCTGGTGTTACGTGCGCTAGAAGAGCGTGGCGTTGCGATCAGCGACATTTTGGTCGTGACGTTTACCCGTGCGACGGCTGCAGAAATGCAGCAGACGTTACGGAATGCGCTGCGTGACCGCATTGCAGGGCTTGAGGAACTGCAGGAAAGCGATGATAGGGCATTACGCCTCACGCGCCTCCGTAAGGCGATGGCTGAGTATGACAATGCCCAGGTTCTGACGATTCATAGCTTTGCAAATGCAGTGTTGGATCAGTTTGCCTTTGAGGCAGGTCGTCCGTGGCAAGCGCAAGCAAGTGAAGAGCTCGCGCAGCGCATCCTAGATGAGACGATGAGTGAGTGGCTGCACGTCAACGCCGGGATGCTTTATAACGGCATTCCTGGTGGTCGGATTGCCGATGCCATCGATGCGACTTTCGGGAAACTGGACACCTTTGTTGAGCTCGCTCGTGA
>JAURHZ010000123.1 GCA_030833025.1 Armatimonadota bacterium | reverse complement strand
TGCCCCTCTGCGAAGCAAGCTGAAGCACAATTCACCCTCGTGCCAGCCGCACAACAAACCGAAAATCACTAATAGCAGAATCGGATTCTGGCAAACAGAAAAGAAACCGCAACATTTCACAAAGGGTGAACATCACATTCTGTGGTACGTATACGTACTAGTTTTTGGAGGACATTGGTTGATGAAGTCAAATCGCACCATCATGCTGGCAACAGCACTCGTTAGCCTGCTCGGTACCGCCGCAGTAGCAAAACCACCTTTCGCAGAGAAGGAAGGCGTCAGCTGTAAGTACTGCCATACCCAAGCACCACAGCGCAACTACCGTGGCAACTTCTACCATGACAATAACTTTAGCTTTGCCGGCTTCGATGATGCCGCTGAAGCAAAGAAGGCTGGCGTCGAAGTTGGACCAGAAGCATCCAGCAAGCCAAAGTCTTGGACCGCTCCTGAAGCACCAGCTGAACCAGCAAAGCCTACAACTCCTGCAAAGCCAGCCCCAGCTAAGCCTGGTAAGAAGGCTCCTGCAAAGCCAACGAAGCCAGCCAAAAAGGGCGGCAAGGGTTAGTCTAAACCCCACCACAATCTACAACCGGCCAGTTTCCCCTTAGGAAGCTGGCCGGTTTTCATTTTTATCAAGCAACCTGATAACTGTTTCCAGAAAAACGCATGAAACATTAAGTAATAAAAACAACGTACTCTTGGTTGACACTACGATTGGAGCGGAATTGGATGATGAAACACACAATCAATCGCTATGCTGGATTTGCAGCCGTGCTGACGGCACTCTCCCTGCCTGCAGCGGCTAAACCACCCTTTGCAGAAAAGGAAGGTGTTGCATGCACCTATTGCCACACACAAGCCCCGCGGCGTAACTATCGTGGAGATTTCTACAAGGCGCATCAGCTTTCGTTTGCTGGTTTCATCGATGCCGCCGAGGCTAAGAAAGCCGGCGTTCCTGTAGGGCCCGGCGCTAGCTCAAAACCGAAGTCGCTGACAGCTGCGAAGCAGTCCCCACGCATTGCGATCCTCATGGAGAAGGCTCAGGATGCGGAAGGCGCAGCGCGGAGCAACCCACGGGATGCAAAGCTGCGCATCGCATTTGCGGCCGCCCTTGTAAAGCTCGGGGATGCCCAGCTGGCTGATACATCTGTGCCGCTGGCGACACGTATAGACAATGCAAACCAATCCTACACAAAGGCAAGCCATATCGATGGAAAAAATGCTGCTGCAAAAGCTGGTCTCGCGAAAATCAAAGCGCTCCAGGCAAAGCTTGATAAGTCGAAGAAGAGCGGCCAGCACATCGAGAATGGCGACGACGACGATAATCACAAGCCAGGCGCTGCTAGGGGCAAGGGCCGCGGTGGCGATGACGACTAGCTAAGCATTGCCAAAGACTGTTGGGGATGCAGGCGGTTCATACACTTGCCTGCATTCCAACATCGCTTTGGTCTAAATGAGACTTACCGCCCGGGCTTGCCCGGACCCACCGGCCTCGTCCGTGGCTTGCAAACCCCACAAGTCCCGCGACCCACCGAGCAGTGCAAACAATGCTCACACGTCTTACATGCCCTGCAGTTCGCTTTCCCGTAACAGGTCGCCATGTGCGCCTTTGCATGGTCGGGCTTGACTGGCTGCTGAACCATCCATAAAAGACTGAGAATAGTCACCATGCGCTGATTCCACCATAGATGAACGCATGCATCCACCCGTGGTAAAACCTCCACCATGCCAATCAGCTCTGAAACTAACATCGCCACACGGGATACTTTCCTGACGACAGTGGATGACAAGTTCACTGCACTCGTCACGGAAATCGATGCCACTATCCGCGACGTGAGCACTGACCTTGAAGGCTACATCAGCTACAAAATGCTGATGTACCGTGTTGGCAAAAAGCGCAGTGACTGGTTGATTGCCATCGATGTCCGCGGCACGAAATGCGTAACTCTACGCTTCTTCAAAGGAATCCACCTCTTGGATCCTAACAAGCTTCTGCGCCTCGGAACGACAACCATCGGGAATCTAGACTTCACAAGTTCCCTCACCGAAACCGACAAGGCCAATATCGTTGACTTCACCAAGCAGGCCATCGCGTGGCATGCCAACGAGGCATCCAAAAAGTAGATTTAATGCTCAAGCTTGAGGATCAGCTTGTTCATGTCTCCAGTATGGCTCTGTGATAAGCGATCGACATACTTACGGACGATATAACCACCAAGCTGCGCAGGAGCATCCGATTCCGCCAAGAGGTCCTGTAGACTCGGTCGCTCCGTCGGGATCACCAATGGGCTTCCCGGATACGTAAAGGTCATTAGCAAGTCGACTTCATCAAAGTCAACCGCGAGAGCGACATCACCATTGGCAACACCATGCGCCGCAAGTGCCTCAAATGTCTCCGCACACGCAGTGGATGCACGTTCAACGACATCCCGCCGCGCTCCCCAATCCTTACCGATACGATCCATAAATGGAGCAATCGTCTCGTAGTGGTGGCCATCCGCATTTGGCACAAGCTCTGCCCGCCGGCTAATTCCAATTCGAAAGATCATGTTCAAAACAATCGCGCTCACAGATGTAATGGCAAGCGTTGATTCACAAATGTTAGCAAGTAACACCGGGAGTCTGGCATATACCCCCGGGAGTATCACAGTACTAAGGCCAATCAACACAGATAAGCCAACGGTGAAGATACGCCGCTCACTCAAAAGACGAGAGAGAATCAGTTCCATCCCCGCAACCATCATGAAGGCAGCCGTGTATGCCAGCAATGCCCCAATCACCGGCTGAGGAATACTGGAAAGCCCCGCGACAAGCTTTGGGGTAAAGATTGAGAAGATGAGGAGGATGCCCGTCACGGCACCCACGCGCCGGGCCGCGGCACCACTAGCCATCACCAAACCGATATGCGCCGATGATATTCCGCCGGGCATGCCACCGATAATGCCCGAAAGCATATTGCCGATGCCATTGACTTGAATCCCAGCCGTTGCCTGGTCTGTGTCAAGCTTTTTCCAGTCTTCATCGTTAATGCGCTGGATGCTAATGAATGACCCGAGCGTATCCACGCACTGAATCACCGCCATAATCATGACAAGGGGTATCAGAGCGACATCGAATGAAGGAACCTTTAGGTTAATGGTTGGAAGGCCCAGCCAGGGACTTGCCGAAATGTTCGCGATGTCAACCGGGTTGAAAGCGCCCAAGATCTTTGCCGACACTAGGCCGACTGCCAGTCCAAAACCAAGCGAAAACAGCTTGACAATCCCTTTGCCAAAGACTGCGCAGACGATAATGGTCGCAAGTGTCAACGATGACACAACGATGTAATCCGGCTTCACGGATGTCACTACACCAGCCGACATCGTGGCGCCGGTGAAGTTTCGAATAGCCGATTCTGCCAGCGAAACACCGAGCATCATCACAACAACGCCGGAGACCTCCGGTGGAAAGTAAGCACGTAGATACTTAATAACCCGCGACACCAGAAGCTCAGTCGCTCCAAAAACAATGGTCATCCCGGCAAGAAGCGGTAGCCCACCGATTCCAACAGCTTGCATCATGGCCGGCACCACTACGGGAGTCGGGGTCTGCACCGTCAGGTTTCCATTTCCCAGCGGCGGCTTGAAGTGGTGTAGAAACGTCGTAATGGCCGTCGCGATAATGGATGCCGTCAGCAAGCCCGCTTTCTCGAGGGGTGACATGCCAACTTTTTGTGCAATCGCCGCCGGGTAAATCGCAAACACCAACGCCAAGCACATGTGTTGGATTCCCAGCAGTAACAGCGCTGGCCGCGGTGGGATGTCATCGGCGCCATATTGAAGGCGGTCTGGCTTTTTTGGCACGTCACGAATCTCTCATAAAAACAAACCCGCGCCTACACGTGGCGCAGTGTCAACATCTCAGCAAGCCCCGTAATCCGGACGATTTCAGCCACCGCAGGAGGGAGGGAGTGCAATACAAATGGCATCCCCTTCGCCTGATAAGCGCGACTAGTCAATAACAAAACGCGGATTCCTGCTGTGCTCAAGTGCGTCACCGCAGACATGTCAATGGCAATACCTTGCGAACAGCCTTCGAGAAGCGACATCAGTGTCTCTTCGTGATGCCCTGCTGTCTGGCTGTCTAGACGGCCGACCAGCTTGTAATCAATGACATCATCCACACTGTTAGTTTCCACTGGCACATTCTAGCAGGTCGATGCCAGCAGACCTTACGTTCTATTTACAGAACATGTCTCGCTTCTCGCATCAGATTAACCTCCGTGTTAGCAAGTACTGATTGCACTCGTGCATCTAGACGGCGATAATACCCGGGCAGTCTAGCACCGCCCGGGAGTGGGTTTACGCACGCATGAGTATCCTGACGGTTTCCAACCTGGCGAAAAGCTACGGTGCAGACCAGCTGTTTTCCGACATCACCTTCACCATCGCCGCCGGGCAAAAACTTGGCCTGATCGGGCGTAATGGTGGTGGCAAAACCACGTTGCTCAAGATTCTCCTAGGGCAGGAAACTGCCGACCCGAACAGCTCTGCGCCTCCAAAAGTCACATTGGCTGCAGGACGACGGATGGGCTATCTCCGCCAAGAGGCCCCCGTTCACCCGGAACGCACCATCGCCGAAGAAATCGAAGTCGCCCTCGAACCCTACCGTGCCGTCCAAGCACGCATCACTGCGGCAGAACACGCGATGAGTGCTGCGGCATCCGATGATGCTCTTGCGGCAGCTCTCGAAGATTACACCGAAGCATTGGATGAGTTTGAGTCGCGCGGTGGCTGGGAAATCGAAGCCGAAAAGGACAGCACCTTAATGCGGCTTGGCTTCGGCCCAGATGTTCTTGCAAAGCAGGTTGGTGCGTGCTCCGGAGGAGAACAAACCCGCCTCGCCCTCGCAAAGCTTGTGCTGACGCGCCCAGATTTGCTCATCTTGGATGAACCGACAAACCACCTAGACATCAACGCAACGGAATGGCTGGAAGGCTTCCTCAAAGAGTACGCCGGTGCGGTGATTCTTGTCAGCCACGACCGCTACTTCTTGGATGCCGTCGTCGACACCATCGCTGAGCTCGAGTTTCAAAAGCTGACCATTTACAAGGGCAATTACTCGCACTTTCGCCGTCAAAAAGAAGAGCGTCTCCAGCGGCAGCAGGAGCTCTACGAAAACCAGCAGAAAGAAATTGAGCGCCTCAAGGACCTCGTTAAGCGAAACATGGGAGCAGATGCCACCCAGTCCAACATTCGCCACAAAACCCTTGGACGTATCGAGCGTATGGAAAAGGTCGAGGCTGTGCGCTTCGACAACAGTCGCGTTAAGGCCCGCATCGATGACAAAAACGCAGGCCGTATCGGCCGCGAAGTCCTAAACATCAATGGCCTGACAAAGTCGTTTGGTGAGCGTACGCTGTTTGCAAACCTGGAAGCCATCATTGAGCGTGGCGACCGTGTTGGGTTTGTCGGCCCAAATGGCGCTGGTAAAACAACGCTCGTTCGGATGCTGCTCGGCGAGGAAGAGCCTACATCCGGCACGATGCAGTGGGGACATAACGTCAAGCGCGCGTACTTTAGCCAGCATGCCACGGATGCCCTCGATGTCTCGAAAACTGTCATCGATACGCTACGGGATGAAATGCCAGGCTGGACGGAAACCCAGCTGCGTGGCTATCTCGCGCGGTTTCTGTTCACAGGAGACGATGTCTTTAAGAAGGTCGACATGCTTTCTGGAGGCGAGAAAAACAAGCTGGCTCTTGGATGTATGTTGCTGCGTCCAACCAACTTGCTAATCCTCGATGAACCGACAAACCACCTCGATATCGAGTCGTGCGAAACGCTGGGCCAGATGCTGACCGATTACAGCGGAACCCTCTTTTTGGTGAGCCATGACCGCTACTTGCTGAATGCGGTTACCACAAAGACGCTTGGACTATCAGGCAAGGGAACCGCTGAGCTGATCGAAGGCAACTACGCGGTCTGGCGCGCTGAATATCAAGATAAGCCTGTCGCGCCACCGAAGAAGCCACAAGCTACTCCGGCAAGCCAACCGCAAGCTGCACCACAAAATAGCCGCGAGCAACAAAAGCAACGCGGAAAAACTGAGGCCGCGATGGCACGTGCGGAAACGCGGATCAGTGAGCTGGAAGCGGAGCTCGCTGGAATCGAAGTCAAGCTAGCGAGCGGGGGCGGCCACGATGTCGTTGCGCTGGCATCGGACCATGCCCGTGTCCAGGATGCCCTTACGGCGGCGATGTCCGAGTGGGAAGCGCTTGCGGCTCAGCTTGTCTAGATACGTCTAGTCAAGCGGGGCTCGTAGAAGACATCCAAACTCTTTCGCAAAATGCACGGACACACGCGCATGAACAGCCCCCTGTTCATCGTGAAAGCGCATACAGCCGTGCTTCGCGAAGACGCCTTCATGCCAGATGTTGGGGTGAATGTAGAGGCCTTTGCTGCCATCAAATGCGAAACAGACAAACTGCTGCGGTGTGATGTCATCCGTTGGCAATGCAAGCGGCACGTAAAACGGCTCGTTCTGTAGCGGAAAGAACAGCTGGCCGCCATCCGGGTGGTAGTTGGCATGCCAAAGCATCATTTGGGATGGTGGGTTTGAGTGCTCAAGCGTTGCTAGCTCGGGAAGTGTGTTGTACGCCAAAATGTAGTTGCCACCGACGGCAGCATTGCGCCCAAAGAGAAAGTCACCCTTCCATTCGCTCTCAAAAATCCCGACTTTGGTACCCGCTTCGTCGCCGGTGCCATCATCGATAGGGCGCCACCCGGCAGCTGGCCATTTGACGATTTCAAGCTCAAAACCATTTGGGTCATCTACAAGGCATCCATACCCACGGAGGGTATCTTCTGTAGCGATGACAACTGGCATCGTAACGATGTCGAGGCCGTGTGGAAGGTCGGGATTCATGTAGTCAATTGCAGCAGCCATGGTATTCAGTTGCGCTTTCTTTAGTGCTTATCGATGGAAGACCGGGCAGATTTCAAGGTCATCGATGTACGCTGTCAAGCCCGAGCGACGGTCGCCAACTGGCCTCGAGCGGTTAGTTCGCATATGGATGGCAA
>JAURHZ010000122.1 GCA_030833025.1 Armatimonadota bacterium | reverse complement strand
TGCGCGGAAAGGTCAGCATCATTTGCTTCCTCACCAGCCGTGAAGCGTGTGTTTTCCAATAAGGAGATGTATGTAGCAGATGGTTCGACCGTTGAAATTCCGAGTGGGTCGGCTTCCGTTGCAGCAGCCAAGTGGACATCCAGCCCCATCAATGTCTGAAGTCGCTCGGCAATAGGCGCAAGTGAGTATTGTGTGGCAATCTTGCCTTTGGGACGACCGAGGTGGCTCATCACAACAAGCTGCGCACCGCCATCTTGGAGTGCCTTCAACGTCGGGATGGCAGCAGCAATACGACGGTCATCGGTGATGGTTCCATCGTCGTCCTGTGGCACATTAAAGTCAACACGTACCAGTACGCGCTTACCTTGAACATCGATATCTTGGATGGTTTGCTTACTCATGTCGGCGCATTATACCGAGCGTAGACTAGCCTCGTCGTTAGTATCGGGTCTTCGTGTCATAACAACTCGGAACTCTCTGCCGAGTCTTTCGGGGAATCCAACGGTGGCCACGCGGGTATCCAGCGTAAAGTATCTTGAAAAGTGTTCAAGTAACTCAGCCTCAGACGTCTGAAATGGAGGACCAACACTCATGTCGTCCGTATCACGTGGCATCCAGTAGAAGGCGCCAATCAGTTTCCCGCCGGGTCGAAGGATGCTAGCACAGGTCTTCGCGTACGCGGGGCGCATCGCCACGGGAATCGCGCAAAAGCACGTATGTTCGACGACAACATCCACCGATGCCTTGTAATCGGGTCCACATTGCAAAAAGTCACCAAGGAGTGGTTTGACAATCGGGTTGCTGGCGAAGCGTGCGTTGAGATGAGAGATGGCCTCTGGAGCGATATCAAACCCGATCACCAAAGCGGGGTTTCTATGGAGGATTGCGTTGATATCATTTCCTGTTCCGCAGCCCGGTACGACAATTTTCGCATCCATGGGAATTTCCGGCAATAGTTCTACTATCACGGGGCTTGCCACACCTTTGTCCCATGGTGTGTTGCGATCAAGATATGCCTGATTCCAGTCCATAAAGCCCTCCAAATAAAAAAAGCCCCCTTCACCCGGCAACGGGTGAAGGGGGCGCGTTACCCTAAACTAAAAGCCTTTTTGAGCCAAGAACTTCAAAAGGTCAGCGATGCGGTTGGAATAACCCCACTCATTGTCATACCAGCTGACAACCTTGACGTGCTTGCCAAGTGTGATGGTGTCGATAGCGCTGAAGATGGAGCTGTGCTCGTCACCACGAAGGTCGGTGGAAACAAGTGGCTCTTCTGTGTAGCGGAGAATACCCTTGAGAGGACCCTCAGCAGCTGCCTTCATCGCAGCGTTGATTTCATCAACAGATGCTTCATTTTCAAGCATCGCGGTGAAATCAACAACAGACACGGTAGGTGTTGGGACACGGAAGGCCATTCCCGTGAACTTGCCCTTGAGAGCAGGGATCACAAGTCCGACAGCACGTGCTGCACCCGTTGCCGCAGGAACGATGTTCATAGCAGCTGCACGAGCATCACGAAGATCCTTGGTTGCAGTGTCTACCGTTCGCTGTGAGTTTGTGTAGGCGTGTACTGTGGTCAGTAGGCCGCTTTCAATTCCCCAGTTTTCATGGAGAACCTTTGCGACTGGAGCCAAACCGTTGGTCGTACAGCTAGCATTCGAGATGACATGGTGTACCGCAGGGTCATAGACATCATCGTTGACGCCAAGAACGATAGTAAGGTCTTCGTTCTTCGCTGGAGCGGAAATGACGACCTTCTTGACCGAGTCACGACGATGCGCAACAGCCTTAGTCGCATCGGTGAAGAAGCCGGTTGATTCGACAACGATATCGACATCTTCCGAACCCCATGGAATCGCAGCTGGGTCCTTTTCTGCAAAAACACGAATCTTCTTGCCATTGACGACGAGATCGTTGCCATCAGCTTCTACAGTTCCATCAAATGGACCGTAGTTTGAGTCGTACTTGAGCAAATGCGCATTGGTTGCAGCATCCGTGAGGTCATTAAGCGCGACAACCTGCACATCGCCATCGAGACCATACTTGTTAACAATTGCCCTAAAGCTAAGGCGGCCAATCCGCCCAAAACCGTTGATACCAACACGTACCGGCATTGTAAATTCCTATTCCTTAGTTGATCAGGCGCCTCCGGGACAACATCGGCCAGGCCGCTACCGAAGGAAAGATTATCCTGATTTGATGCCAACATGCAAACACCCGGCGGTAATCCGCCGGGTGATGTTACTAAACAGCACCAATCCGTTTAGATTTTGCGTCCTGCACAGTATCCCTTGGCGTAGCCAATGCACTGTCCGACGGCTTCGACAGGAC
Source organism: Armatimonadota bacterium (assembly GCA_030833025.1). Classification (GTDB taxonomy): domain Bacteria; phylum Armatimonadota; class Armatimonadia; order Armatimonadales; family Armatimonadaceae; genus CAIRTT01. Next base: position 4,751 of record JAURHZ010000122.1, on the reverse strand, counting down.
CGCGTCCATTGATTTCATACTCAACGGAGAAGTGGCCTGTGAATTTTTGCTTTGCAAATTCTTCTAATATAGCCGGGATGTCCGATACACCGTTGCCGTAAGGAACATCCGTTGCTCCCGGACCGAACTTATTCAGGTCCTTGAGGTGACTTCCAAGCAAACGGCCCTTCAGAATACGCATCGCATCAACAGGCTTGATATTACTGCGAACCCAGTGGCCCGTATCTGCACACGCACCGATGAGTGGGCTGCGATCCTTTACAAGCGAAAGGACATACTTTGGATCCCAGTACTTGTAATTTGGATTGGCTGGGCTGCCAGGGTGGTTATGGATGGCAACCTTGATGTTGTACTCAACAGCGAGCTTTTCAATCAGGTCCATAGCAGTGGCATCTGGTTCTGTGGTGATTGTTTCGGCTCCAAGCGCCTTCACAAATTCGAACAGCTTGCGATTTTCCGCTTCGTTCTGTCCAAGTCCAGCAACGCCAAATGCGATCGGCCTTACACCATTTGCTGAACAAGCATCCTGAACAGCCTTGATAACGCTCTTGGATGAATTTTGATCCAGTGAACCCTGAAGGTTTCCTCCGAGGCGCTGTCCTGGATAGAACTCGATAACCTTGGCGCCACTCTTAGCGCAGAGCTCAATCGCTTCAAAGACTGGGAATTGGTTGAATGTATAGGCTTGGCAACCCATTTTATCCATAATCGAAGGCATATAGTGTTCCTGTAGAAGATGCTATCCAAAGCCGGTCGCCCGTCAGTACCGGCGCTGCATCCAGATTTCCAACTCGGGCACGCCATTTCGTCCTGCCACTGCGCAGATCGAGGCCGAGTACTTCTGCTGTGACACCAGCATCCGTATCCTGGACAAATACTACTGCACAACCATGCTTCACGTCACATATAGGCGGAAACATCACACGTCCAATGCCTGTTCGGACCCACTCGAAACGCCCCGTCTCGCGATTTAGGCAAATGACATCCCCCTGCTGTGTTGCAGCAATGATGTGTAAACCAGCGGATGCGATTCCAGACCACGAAACGCTACCTGTGACTTCGGGTCCAAGTCGCCAGCGCAGCTTACCAGTCGTGGCATCAAGACAAGTTATTCCCCCACCCGTGGCAGCCGATACAGCTAGACCAGCCGTCACCGCCGGTGTCACACTGCCACGCTCGCCTAATTCGGCACTCCAATTGACGAGGCCGGATGCAGAATCCAAACGATAAAGCATCGATTCACCTACAACATAAGTGCCTCTGCCGATGCTCTGCAAACTTTGAAAGCCAAAGGTTCCAGAGGGAGGAATAAATCGCCACTTGGGAGAAAGCTGCCCCGTCGTCGCAACGATGGCACCTGATTCTAGGGTAACCACCCAGCCATCCTGGGTAGCAAGCGGGGCACCAAAGGGTATGCCGCCAATGTCAGGAGATGTGTTTCTCGGTTTACCCGATGCAATCTCATATTCACACAGGCGTCCATCGCCAAGCGATGCCAAAACAGTTGATTGGGTCATCGAAAGGCCCTTGACGACAGCTGGCGTCGAAAGCCAAAGCGGCTTGACATCTTGTCCACGGTACATACCTATGGATGCCCCTGAAGCCACAGCAGCCACCTTTAAGCGTGCAGCAAGACCAACGAGTGGTTTCCCAATACGTACGCGATACGTCACACCTGGCATATCGGAAGGTTGAACCACAGATCCCCGGGCGGGCGCTGATGCTGTCGCGACTGCATTTGATGACACAGCAACACGAGTCCACTTACCGCTCTGATCACGCTTCCACTTCGTTTCCGGACGTACCTGCATCTCTCCTATGTACCATGAAGATGTCCCACACATCAGAGTGCGCTTAAAGGAAAGTAGTTACCTTTCGGTGTATATAGGTGATGCATCCGGACGTGGTAAGTCGGGATGTAAGTTCGGAGGTTTATTTTGAATACGCGAAAATCCCCGGCAGCTTTCACACTGATTGAACTGCTGGTAGTAATTGCCATCATTGCGATTCTGGCTGCAATCCTTTTCCCAGTGTTTGCCCGTGCTCGTGAGCAAGCTCGCAAGACAACCTGTCTTAGCAACCTTAAGCAGATTGGTCTTGGAACATTAATGTATGTTCAGGACTACGATGAAGTCTTCCCATGGTTGATGCAAGATGGACGTAATAACAACGATGCTACCGGGTTGTCCCAAGGCATGTCTGCTGGTCCTCCAAACCTGAACGGAACCCGTGGACTCTTTATTGAAGCGGCGCTCCAACCATATGTAAAGAATTACGGCGTGTTCGCATGCCCAACACTTCAGGCAGACAAGGTTGTCGTTGATGCAGCCGGTCCTCTGAATGCGTTTGGCTCGTACGGATATGCATACGGTGGAATTGGAGCTGCTGTGTCCCCACGTATGACACCACTAGAGCTCTTTGTCCGCTTGCTGGGTCCACTGCTAGGCGCTCCATACAACACGGGTAATCCGCAAGATTACTACATCGCTGGACAGTCATCGGCAGCTGTTGGCCGCCCATCCGAGTCCATCATCGCATTCTGTAACTCCTACGGTGCACACGCTGGTGTTACCGATGCCGCGGTTGTTCCACGTGCATTTGGCGGAACGGGTCAAGAGGCTTTAGGTGCAACGCTTGCAGTTCATGCTGATGGACATGCCAAGTTCAAGCAAGCCAAGTTCCTTGAGCTTGTTCGTTTTGTTATGGCTCCGATGAATCAGTAGGTGAGATCATGAAGCAGGAAGTCAACCCAATAGTCGTAATCGCAATTATTGCGGCTGTTGTGATTGGAGCCGGCATCTTCTTTTGGCGCGGTACCGCTGGTCGTACAGCAGCTCAAGGCCGGATGAAGACGGATTTGGACACATCGATGATGGAGAAGAATCCAGCTGAATTCCAGAAGGAACTCAATGCACTGATTGAACGGGACAAAGCATCCCGCAAGGGTAACTAAACTCGACACCCCTGCTGCTAGCGCAGCAGGGGTGTTTTTTTTGCCAATCTGTTCGCCAAGCCGATTAGTTCAACAGCATCCCAAATGTGTAAATCCTGACATCCGTCTTAAGTCCGATTCCACCACGCACCATCACCGGTGAAGGAAGCCAACCGGCCTTCCGAATACCTGCCTCCTTCGGCAGACCATCATGAATGTAATGAACACGCAGCGGTACCGACCCCGTTGAGCGCTTGCGCACATAAATGCGCTGTCGAGCCGGAACAATAACCCGGCAGAACGCACTATCGGTAACATCTGTGCCATTGACATTGATCGCCAACTTACCCTCAGTTGACAAATACACCTCGCGGCAACCATCTGGCACCACAAGCGTCCAGACATCCCCGTTACGAACCACGTCCCCAATCTCACTGGCTCCCACAGGTTGTGCTGATGTCGCTAGTACCTGCCATCCCCAATCTGGAACGTACTTTCGACCATCCTCCAACACTGGCTTCAATGACACCGAACTACCCTCAAAGCCCGAAAGAATCCTGTCTGAGGACAGCCAAGCCGCTTTTCCGATGTCTGTGTCGCTCCAATATGCCAGTCCAGAAGTCTGTTCACCCGTTGGAAGGGCCTTTGGAAACACTAGGAGAGCCACTACGCATGCAATTGCACCCAGACCGGCTACTGACTCAAAAATGCCACGACAGGCGCGTGCGAGGGGCGCGAGCGTCGCAGCAAGCAAAACTGTGACTACGCTTAGCTCTGGAAGTAGCTTGGGGCCCATCAACAGGAACAGACCAACCACCAATGACATCCATACGACAGGCACCGCACTGATGAACAATCCAGCGAGGACAGGAATGCGCCAAAGCAAAACAGCCAGCACCAGCGTAATAACGGGTATTACGGTCAAGTAGGATGCTCCGGGCATATATGCTGCGGCCGTGATACTTATTGCAAGCCAGTAGCAAGCAACACCAAGCGTTCCAGCTCTGCCAACGGGTGTCGTCGAGACCCATCTAAATGCCGCGACTGCGACCGAGAAAACGGTTATGAGCGCGCCACCTGCAACCCACATCGCTGAATAAGGCATTTCCCACGGAGCACTTACATCGGATGGCAACAAAAAGGGTACGACAAACCGTACACCAAAGAACATCGCGGCGGCAAATGCTGGGACAGCCACTGCGCTGACGAGCCAGCCCCGCAGCTTCAATGGGTCACTCAGACACAACAACGCCGCCAGGACAAACAGCACCCCGCACACGCCAACCACCGGCCACACATAGGTCTGCGGTACAACCAACATATACCTTCCTGCGATATCGAAGTAGACAGCATCTGAGACATCGCCATCGGTATCCAGGACTTCTCCAAGTGGCGAATTTCCAAGTCTATCCAGTAATGGCAGCAGGTATTCACCGTAATGCTGCAAGCTCGTAAGACTTAGATTTGCCGGCGTGTCACGCGCAGTGTGATAGCTCTGCCAGCTTGCCACCATCGCAAGGTTTAGAAAGTTCCATCCCGATGCCTTTGCTACGGTCATGTCCGTATCGTTAGGAAGAAGCTTGTAGAGGTTGTACATCAGCGATGACGCAGCAGGATAGGACGTGGCCTGACTGAGATGCTCCACTAGTCGACGGTTTTTGCTCCCTGTTTCAAACATAAAGACCGGACCGCTAGATCCCCTAGCCTCTACGTTGACAATGACGCCTTTTCCTAATTTCTTGGCTTCATCGGATGCGAACCACGCCTTGGCTCCCAGAAGCCCGAGCTCTTCAGCATCCGTGATAACAACGTAGACATC
>JAURHZ010000121.1 GCA_030833025.1 Armatimonadota bacterium | reverse complement strand
ATGTGCAACGCGTGCGAGAATCTTTTCATCTGCGCCTTTTTCATCGCGCATTAAAAGAACACCCAACGGGCGGCACGTGACGACACAACCACAGAAAGTTGGATGGCTACCAATCACGAGCACATCGAGAGGATCGCCATCGGCGCTCATCGTCCCTGCAAGCCATCCGTAGTCAAATGGATAGAACAATGGGCTATAGAGAGGGCGGTCCAATCGAAAAATGCCATGCTCACGGTCGTACTCATACTTATTGGATGAGCCACGTGGGATTTAAATGACAGCATTGACTTCTTCTGGGGCATTATCGCCGATTGGCAAAAGTTCGTAACTTCTTGGCATCGTACTCTCCTAAGCTGCGGTCACCGCACCGATGAGTGCATTGACATCCGCAAACCCATTTTCAACACAATACTGTTCGATTCCATCGATGACTTCGAGGGAAAGTGTGGGGTCGACAAAATTTCCGGTCCCGCATGCAACAGCCGTGGCTCCAGCAAGCATGAATTCGATCGCATCCAATGGGCATGCAATCCCACCCATCCCAATAATCGGAATCTTCACACTGTTATAGCAGCGCCACACAGCCAGCAATGCAACAGGCTTGATTGCAGGTCCGCTAAGTCCCCCTGTGATATTTGCAAGGCGGAACTTACGTTTTCGAGGATCGATTGCGGTCCCAACAACCGTATTGATCATACTTAGCGCATCTGCACCGGCATCCTCGCAAGCCTTTGCAATAACCCGAATGTCCGTCACATTTGGGGAAAGTTTGGCGATGACGGGCATTTTGGTAACGTTGCGGACAGCTGCAACCACGGATGCCGCGAGCTGCGGGTCGGTAGCGTAGTCAAGGCCATGAGAGACATTTGGACAGGAAATGTTGAGTTCAACGGCATCCGCTGCACCGGCTGCCGTCAGCCGCTCGACAACATATGCAAAGTCATCGGGGTTTTCACCAGGCACATTCACGATAATTGGACAATCAAAGTCGCGCAAATAGGGAGCTTTGTTCGTGAGGTAGTCATCGATGCCGCCATTTTGCAGACCAATGGCATTAAGAATCCCCGATGCCGTTTCAGCGATGCGCTGAGGCGGGTTCCCAAGACGAGGATCTCGTGTGGTAGCTTTGACGGTTACTGCTCCGAGGCGGTCAAGTGGGACTAGATCCTTAGTTTCACTACCAAAGCCAAATGTGCCACTACCAGTCGTGACTGGATTTCGCATCGTTAGGGTGCCGATTTGCACGGTCATTTTCACTGTGCTCACCATGCCACCTCGCAGCCGGGATAAACCGGTCCGTCGGTACAGGTGCGTGAATACACTCCATCGCGCTTCTTTACTACACACCCAACGCAGATACCAACACCACATGGCATGAAGGTCTCGAGTGAAACCTGACAATCCACATTGTGCGCTTCACTGAGCTCCCCAACAGCTTTCATCATCGGTGTCGGCCCACATGTGTAAACGCGAGCATCCTCTTGTAGCAGCGGAAGGAGGGCATCTGTAACCCGTCCATGTACCCCGGTGCTTCCATCATCGGTGCAATATATGACATCCACACCCGCAGCTGCGAGCCCATCATCGCCTACCAGAAGATTTGCGCTCCGTGCGCCGATAATCACCGTAACCTTGGTATCAGGTGCAACTGCACGGATTGACTTGGCCAAATAATTGAGTGGTGGAACTCCATATCCCCCACCAACAAGGATGTGGTGACAGCCGATTACTGGTTCAGGATTGAACACTCGACCTCCGAGAGGGCCAAGAACATCGATCGTATCGCCAGGAAGCATCCTGGACATCGCCGTAGTCGTCGGTCCGTACACAGAGAACAGGATTGATATTTCACCAGCGCTAGGGTTCACGGTGTAGACCGAAAAAGGTTTCCGGAGAATCGCCGATCCTGTGTCAGCGGCAACGGCGATGAAATGTCCCGGGCGGGAATGCGAGGCCAGATGGGCACTCTTCATAGTCAGCACAAAGTGCCTAGGCGCAGAAAGTGGTGTTACAGAGACAACCTGCGCAGCTTCCTTTTTAATCACACCAAAGTATATCCTGATGCGTACAAACCAGAATAAGTCCTAGGTTTAACCCCTGAGAAGAATATTTTCCATTCACTTACTTGACATCATTACACTCACATGAAAGAATACAACATCGCACGAATTGAGTCTCTTTGACACCAACGACAAAGCGACAATAGCAAGGAGAGAGCCACTATGCCAAAAACAGTAGGAATTGACCTCGGAACGACGAACTCATGCGTTTCCGTACTCGAAGGCGGAGAGCCAGTCGTTATCGCCAATGCAGAGGGTGCACGAACCACCCCATCGATTGTGGGCTTCTCCAAGACCGGTGACCGCCTCGTTGGCGCACCTGCGAAGCGCCAAGCTGTCGTAAACCCAGACCGCACCCTGATCTCGATTAAGCGCTACATGGGAACCGACCACCGAAACACCATCGATGGAACCCCGTACTCACCAGAGCAGATCTCTGCGATGATTCTTCAAAAGCTGAAGACTGATGCCGAGGCTTACCTCGGTGAGTCCGTCACCGCAGCCGTCATCACCGTGCCTGCTTACTTTAATGACTCCCAGCGCACGGCTACAAAGAATGCCGGTGAAATCGCAGGCCTTAAAGTCCTCCGTATTATCAACGAACCAACCGCAGCTGCGCTTGCCTATGGCCTGGACAAAAAGAACAACGAGACCATTCTGGTTTATGACCTCGGCGGTGGAACCTTCGATGTCTCGATTCTCGAAGTTGGAGATGGCGTCTTCGAAGTTAAGTCAACCAGCGGCGATACAAGCCTCGGTGGCGATGACTTTGACCACAGAATCATCGAGTTCCTTGCGGCTGAATTCCAAAAAGAAAACGGAATCGACCTTCGCAAGGACAAGCAAGCGGCTCAGCGCCTCAAGGAAGCGGCTGAGAAGGCAAAGATTGAACTGTCGGCATCGGTTACCACCAATGTAAACCTTCCGTTCATCACAGCTAGCCAAGATGGTCCTTTGCACCTCGATGTCAACCTAACCCGTGCAAAGTTTGATGACCTAACACGTGACCTCGTTGAGCGCACGGCAGAGTCGGTCAATCAGGCCCTGCGTGATGCAAAGCTGTCCGCATCCGATATCGATGAAGTTATCCTCGTCGGTGGATCGACCCGTATCCCTGCAGTGCAGGAGCAGGTCCGCAAGATGATTGGCAAAGAGCCAAACCGCAGTGTCAACCCCGATGAGGTTGTCGCCGTTGGTGCAGCCATCCAAGCTGGTGTTCTTGGCGGAGAAGTTAAAGATGTCGTCCTCCTCGATGTCACTCCTCTCTCCCTCGGTATCGAAACACTTGGCGGTGTCATGACCAAGCTGATTGACCGCAACACCACCATCCCAACCCGTAAGGAAGAAGTTTTCTCGACGGCAGCCGATGGTCAGACAAGCGTTCACGTCAAGGTCTGCCAGGGCGAGCGCGAGATTGCATCCCACAACAAGATGCTCGGTGACTTCGAGCTCTCCGGTCTCCCACCAGCTCCACGTGGAGTCCCGAAGATCAAGGTCACATTCGACATCGATGCCAACGGTATCCTCTCCGTCTCCGCACGGGATGAAGGAACCGGCAAGGAACAGAAGATCACCGTAACGGGATCATCCAACCTGAACAAGGACGAAGTCGACAAGATGGTCAAGGAAGCTGCCGCGCATGCCGATGAGGACAAGAAGCAGCGTGAGCTTGCTGAAAAGCGTAACCAAGGTGACCAGCTGATCTATTCCGTAGAGCGAACCATCAAGGATCTTGGTGACAAGGCAACCGAAGAAGAGAAGACAGACATCAATGGCAAAATCGAAGCTCTCCGCACCGCGTTGAGCAGCGAGACCCTTGATGGATACGACACGGCATTTGGTGACCTGCAAACGGCTAGCTTCACGCTCGCAGAGCGTCTCTACAAGCAAAATGAAGAAGCAGCTGCTGCTGGTGCTCCTGCAGATGCCGGTCAGCAATCAGGCGGAGCCGATGACGACGTCATCGATGCCGAAGTGGTCGACGAAGGCAAGTAAGCCCTAGTCCCACAATCAATGTGCCGGGCGCAAAAGTGTCCGGCACTCCCCAACGAGGGAAAAGGAGAACACAATCAATGAAATTCACACATTTTGCAGCACCAGATGCGCGCACATTAGATGCGCTGAGTGGCTCATCTTTGTTGAGATCGCTGGCAGCCCCACAAGCGCCGGCTGTCAATATCGGCGAAACCGATGGCACTTACCACATCACGGTTGAGCTCCCCGGCCTTTCTGGAGAGCATGTCAATGTAGATGTTCAGGGCCGGACCGTGAGCATCCACGGGGCATACCCGGATACGGATGCCGAGCATCGTTCCTTGGTCGCCGAACGCTCAACCGGAACGTTTGCGCGAACCTTTCAGCTCCCATTACCTGTGGATGGCAATGCTGTGACCGCTGCATTCGACAAAGGTATTCTGGAAATCGCTCTCCCAAAGGCGGAGGAGTCCAAAGTAAAGCGCATCGCAATCAACTAAAAGCTTGCGATTCACATGCCGTGGGTGGGCCCCACCCACGGCTTTTTCAGCCCTCAGGGTTACATCATTGGACTAAGGAGAATTGAGCATATGGGACCATCATACAAAGACTACTACTCGATTCTAGGCGTCTCCAAAACGGCAGACAGCAAAGAAGTCCGGGCAGCGTATCGAAAACTAGCCAGAAAATACCACCCAGATGTCAACCCAAATGACAAAACCGCCGAGGATAAGTTCAAACAGGTTGGCGAAGCATATGAGGTGCTCTCAGATGAAAAGAAGCGCTCCGCATATGATCGCTTTGGTGACCAATGGCGTGCGGCGAGTCAGGCGGAAACAGCAGGCGCAGGACAGGGCGGATTTGGTGGAGGATCTCCATTCGGTGGCTACGGTTCCCCATTCCCAGGTGCCGGAGGCGGCCAGCGGGTACGCTACGATGTCGGTGACCCACTTGGTGGATCGACGAATCTCAATGATCTCTTCTCAACGCTTTTTGGGGGGATGAACCAAGATGCGACTGGCTTTGGAAGAGGCAACCGCGCACCACGCGCTGCGGCTCCTCAGGAAGTTGATGTAACCATCACCATCACTGAAGCCATTAGCGGTGTCAGCAGACAACTGAATATCGTTGGTGGACGCCAGCCGATTACATTTAATGTTCCGGCAAGCATTAAGGATGGCGCGAAACTCAGGCTCCCGGCAACGAACAATCGTCCGGAAATCATCGCTACGATACACATAACCACGCCGTACGGCTTTGAGAGGAAAGAAGACAACCTCATCACCGATGTCAGCGTTCCGTTCACAACATGTGCAATCGGCGGAGAAATCACCGCTGTTACACCATCAGGTGAGCGTAAGACACTGCGTCTACCCGCTGGGACACAAGGCGGACAACAGCTGCGGATTAGCGGTCACGGGATGACGAAAGGTGCCGGAAATCCGCGCGGTGACATGCTTGTCCGAATCAAAATAGAAGTTCCAAAGAACTTGACTACCCGGCAGCGGTCAGCCATCGATGAGCTGATAGCAGCACTTGAGGATGACAAGTGACAGGAAACGGTAACGAGCCACTCTACACGATCAGTATCGCAGCAAAACTGATACGTATAGAGAAGCCAGATGAACCCCTTCATCCACAAACGCTACGCATGTACGAGCGCCTCGGATTGGTTACCCCACAGCGGGTAGGCAAAAATCGCCTGTATTCCGACCATGACGTCCAGCGTGTCCGGCAAATACAGGCCCTCACAGACTTAGGCGTCAATCTCGCCGGAGTCGAGATTATCCTCGGTTTGAAAGAACGATTGGATGGTCTTGAAGCTGAGCGTGATTACCTAATCGGCCGGCTTCGACAGTACGAATAGCATCCGACACGAAACGATCGGTATGCATACGGAGAACACACAATGCTAGAAAATTACACCGATCGCGCAAAGGACATGATGTCCGATGCACAAAATATTCTCAGACGCTATAAGCATTCCCAGCTTGATACTGAGCACTTGCTCATTGCCATGTTGGAGGATACGGATGGCATCGTCACCAAACTTCTCACGCATCTCAATACGGACATCCCTGCTGTAAAGCGAGTCGTCGAAACAAACCTCGCATCAACATCCCGGACTCAAACAACCGGAGGGCGCGAGCAGCAAATTTACATCACGCCACGGATGAAGCGAATCCTGGACATTGCTGAGAGTGAAGCCCAGCGCCTACGCGATGAATTTGTTGGCGTCGAGCATATCTTCATTGCCATCATCAAAGAAGGTGATTCCGCATCCTCCCGAGCTCTCTCCACACAGCGGGTAGATATAGAGCGCATCTACCAAGCGCTCGCGCAGCTACGCAAAGGGAGCAGGTCTGACTCACCTACGGCTGATGCCGCAACATCGATACTCGGCAAATACACGCGTGACCTTACGGCGCTCGCTAAAGATGGTCGAATTGACCCAGTCATTGGACGTGGTGAAGAAGTCGATCGCGTCATTCAGGTTCTTGCACGACGCAGCAAAAACAACCCAGTGTTGATTGGCGATCCTGGCGTTGGGAAAACGGCTATCGTCGAAGGACTTGCCCAAAAAATTGTCGATGGTGCTGTTCCGGAAGCCCTGCGCGGGAAGACATTACTAACACTTGACCTTGGGGCCTTAATCGCTGGCGCGAAGTTCCGCGGTGAGTTCGAAGAGCGCTTGAAAGGCGTCGTGGATGCCGTCCGGGAAGCCGCCGGCCAAATCGTGCTCTTTATTGATGAGCTACACACAGTCGTTGGTGCAGGAGCAGCCGAAGGCTCATTGGATGCATCCAATCTCCTCAAGCCAGCCCTTGCACGAGGCGAGCTCCAGTGCATCGGTGCGACGACGATAAATGAGTACCGAAAGTACATCGAAAAGGATGCCGCACTTGAGCGTCGTTTTCAGCCAGTGTATGTGGGCGAACCATCCCTACCCGACACCATCGCAATCCTCGAAGGTCTGCGACCTAAGTATGAACAACATCATCAGGTCAAGATCACCGAAGAAGCCATAAAGGCTGCTGTTCTGCTCTCAAGCCGCTACATCACGGAACGCTTCCTCCCGGACAAGGCA
>JAURHZ010000120.1 GCA_030833025.1 Armatimonadota bacterium | reverse complement strand
CGAATGCCAAACATTCCAGTAATGCGCTGTCCCAAAATTCTCATTCTGAGCATTGCCTTCACCCGCATCACCAAATGGAGAATTCGGTAAAAACTTGCGGTTTGGATCTTCCGCCCCAAGCACAGATGGAAGAATTTCTTCAATGATGCGCTCGCCGAAGAAGCGAGATGGTGCCCGTTCACCAGACCATTTGCCCTGGCTAAGCTCTAGGTTTTCATTGCCCCCACACCACATCGAGAGACACGCTCGATGACGAAGGCGGCGCACCTGCACGGTTGCCTCATGGCGGACATTGCGGACGAAGTTGACATCGTCATCCGGATACGACGAACACGCGAATGGAAAGTCCTGCCAAACGAGCAAGCCAAGCTCATCGCAGAGGTTGTAGAACGTCTCTGATTCGTACTGGCCACCGCCCCAGACACGCAGCATTTGAAGGCCAGCATCACGTGCTTGTGTCAACCGCTCTCGCAAGCGGGCATCGGTGACCTCTCCTGGAAAACAGCCATCCGGAATCCAGTTGGCACCGCGAACAAAGACTTCGCGGCCATTGACGCGAAAGGCAAATCCTGCACCAGCACCGTCTTCATCTGGGCGCTCGACGACTTCAATCTCACGATATCCAACGGATTTTCCGACATGGTCAACGAAGACACGGTCCATACCGATGGAGTCGTACGTCCATAGGCGAAGGTTCATTAGGTAGCGGCGCTGCTTGCCAAGGCCATTAATGTTCCAGCGCTCGACTTCTTGATTGCGAATGACGGGGAGCACGATTTTGTGGACGCCAGCAACTTGCGGAACCGGGGCATCCGGGGTGTTATCGCCCATCGCATACATCGCAACGCCAGCTGTCATCGGAACCGAGTCATCGTAAACCGCGATGGTTAGTGTGATGGCGATGTCTACGGTGTTCGCGCTTGTGAATGTGTAGTTCTGTTCCCAGTCGATGAACTCGGCTACTGGAATCGTGACGAGGGCGACTTTACCCCCAATACCGCAGCTGACAAGCGCAGGGCCCCAGTCCCAGCCAAACATGTATTGCGGTTTGCGCACGAAAGCGCGTGGGGCAAAGTTAAAGTAGTGGAGCTGGCCCCGCTCGGATGTGCCATCCCCTAAATATGCATCTGAAAGTTCGCGTCCGCGCACCAACGCCGATGAAAACTCAACACGGATTTCGTTACTTCCAGCAGCAAGGGCATCGGAAACATCAAAGCGCTGTGAAATGAATGCGTTATCTGCCGTCCCAACAAACTGACCATTGACATACACGGTTGCAAACGTATCAAGGCACTCAAAGCATAAAAACTGCCGGCCACGCCCACGGGAATTTAGCTCATCCAATGTCACATCAATGGAACACCGATACGTCCAATCGGCTTCATCCACCCACGCACAGCCTTTTTCTCCAAGGCGGTAATTCGGATCTTGGATAACACCGGCAGCGACCAGTGCACCGTGGACGTAGCCAGGAACGGTCGCCGGATACCACTCTGATTCACCTGTATTCAGCGAAATCAGATCAATCGGGCCCGCATGACGCTGGGCAACCTGCCAACCTGAGTCAATTTGGCGACGAGTCACGGAGAGATATTCAGACATATGGCTTATTCTACTACTGCAGGCATGCCTGATTTAGGCGTAGCATAGCGATACAAGCGTTGGTTTCTAAGGAATTTGAAAGCAGATGGCAAAAGTAGCAGTGCTGCCCGGAGATGGAATCGGGCCAGAAATCGTCCGTGAAGCAGTCTCCATTCTTCACCTCGTCGCTCCCGACATTGAGACACAAGAAGCACTTGTGGGTGGATGTGCGTACGATGCGACAGGGCATCCACTGCCTGCGGAAACGCTGGAACTGTGCCGCGAATCCGATGCGATTCTCCTCGGAGCCGTTGGGGGACCAAAGTGGGATGTCATCCCTGACCCGGATCTCCGTCCTGAGCGCGGTGCACTTCTGCCGTTGCGAAAGCACCTCGGTCTCTACGCAAACCTCCGGCCAGCTATCCTGCATAAAGCCCTCGCAGATGCAAGCGCGCTAAAACCATCACTGGTTGGGGATGGCCTTGATGTCCTTGTTGTACGTGAGCTGACGGGTGGCGTCTACTTTGGACAGCCAAAATCGAATGATGGCAACCGGGCAATTGACACGATGGTCTATACCAAGGAAGAAATCGTACGGATTGCACATGTGGGCTTCCAAGCGGCACAAAAGCGTGGAAAGCGCCTCTGCTCGGTGGACAAGCAAAATGTTTTGATGACATCGGTTCTCTGGCGCGACACGGTCAACGAAGTCGCCAAGGAATACCCTGATGTTGAACTGACCCACATGTTGGTTGATAACTGCGCGATGCAGCTGGTCCGCAATCCAAAGCAGTTTGATGTCATCGTAACGGAAAATCTCTTTGGGGATGTCCTCTCCGATGAAGCAGCGATGATCACCGGATCGCTTGGGATGCTGCCAAGTGCATCCCTCGGAACAGGGACTTTTGGTCTCTATGAACCTATCCACGGCTCGGCTCCGGATATTGCAGGCAAGGGCGTCGCAAACCCACTCGCGACCATCCTGTCGGTTGCTTTAATGCTCCGCTACAGCTGTGGCCGGGAAGAAGCAGCACAGCGTATCGAAGCAGCAGTTGGCAAGGTCCTTGAGTCCGGGCTGCGAACTCCTGATATTGCTGGTGCAGGTGAAGCTACGGTAGGCACAATAGAGATGGCAGAAGCCGTCCGCGCAGCCCTTGTGTAGTACAAAACACAGCTAATTTCACAGAGGGGTGGAATGCAAACCGATAGAATGCGGTTTGTATGGCCACCCCTTTTGTTCACCTGCATAACCACTCCGAATTCTCATTTCTTGATGGTGCATCCAAGATCAAGGAGATGGCAAAAATCGCCGTCGAAATGGAGATGCCGGCGATTGCGCTAACAGACCATGGCACGATGTACGGGTCGTTTGAGTTCTATGAGGCGTGCAAAAATGTCGGTGTCCAGCCCATCGTTGGATGTGAGCTGTACGTCGCGACACGTGGACGGCGCGACCGTGATCCAAAACGAGATGGCAATCACCACCTCGTAGCCCTTGCAAAGAATGAGACTGGCTATCGCAACCTGATGAAGCTTGCGACGAAAGCGAGCCTCGAGGGGATGTATTACAAGCCGCGTGTCGACAAGGAACTCCTCGCAGAACACGCCGAGGGGCTGGTTATCTGCTCCGCATGTATGGGCGGCGAGCTCGCACAGTCTGTCATCCAGAAAAAGGGCCACGAGGAAACCAAGCGTGTAGCCGCCTGGTACCGCGAGGTCTTCGGGGATGACTTTTACCTCGAAATTCAAGGGCACGGAGCGCAGGGCCAGCAGGAAGTAAACGAAGAAGTCGTCCGGGCTGCACGTGCTCTGAATATTCCCTTAGTGGCGACAAATGATGCCCACTATCTCCGGGCTGCCGATGCAAGCGCACACGACATTTTGCTGTGTATTCAGACATCCACGACGATTAGCGACCCAAAAAGGATGCGCTACGAGCCGCGCGAGTTCTATCTCAAAACCCACGATGAAATGTTTGGTGCATTCGAGCATCTGGCTCCAGATGCGGTTGAAAATACGCTTGCTGTTGCGGAAAAGTGCAAGCTTGATATCGAAGTCGGTCGCGCACCGATGCCACCGATCCCTCTTCCAGATGGCCACTCTGACCACTCTTACCTCACTGTGCTTTGCTGGGAGGGTCTCGAACGACGTATTCGGAATGTTAGCGATACACACCGTGACCGCCTGAAATATGAGCTCGAAATCATCGAGAAAACGGGCTTCTCACGCTACTTCCTAATCGTCCGCGACATTGCACAATACGCTCGAGGAAGCAAAATCTACTTTGGTGTCCGAGGATCTGCAGCAGGATCGCTTGCATCGTTCTGTATCGGCATCACCGACCTTGACCCGATTGAATACAACCTCACCTTTGAGCGCTTCCTGAATCCAGAGCGCGTGACGATGCCCGATATCGATATGGACTTCGAGGACACGCGTCGCTCGGATGTCATCAAGCACGTCGCCGAAAAGTATGGCGAGGAGAACGTTGGGTTTATCTCGACCTTCGGAACGCTCGGTGCCAAGGCGGCCATCCGGGATGTCTGCCGCGCGATGGGACTTCCATTGTCCGAGACCGACCGCATCGCCAAGATGATTCCGAAAATGCCTCTGGGACTCTCGATCCAGCAGTCAATGGACGGTTACCCTGCAAAGGACTACTCTGGTAATCCTGAGATGAAGCGGGAATATGAGACCAACCCGATGGTCCGTGAAGTCATCGATACGGCAAAGTCCATTGAGGGACTGACCAGAAACTCATCGATTCACGCCGCGGGCATCATGATCTCCGACGTGCCACTTGTGGAATACACACCACTCGTACGTACAAATGATGGTTCCGTCGCGACGCAATACCCACACAGCTCGCTCGAGAAAATCGGCTTGCTCAAAATGGACTTTTTGGGCCTCATCAACCTGACAATTCTTGCGAGAGCAGTTGACCTTATTCAGGAGACGAAAGGGGATGTCATCGATGTTTGGGATATCCCATTGGATGCATCCGATCCACGTGCACTAAAAGCATATGACATGCTTAGCCGCGGCGAGACGACTGGTATCTTCCAGCTAGAATCCGATGGCATGCGGCGCTGGATTGTTGACCTAAAACCGCGGAGCGTGAAGGAGCTAGCCGCTATGGTGGCGCTTTACCGCCCAGGCCCGATGGACCACATCCCGCGCTATATCCGGTCGAAGTTCGACCCATCCCAGATTCAATACACGCACCCGACACTCGAACCAATTCTCGGGGAAACCTATGGCGTCATCGTGTATCAGGATCAGGTTCTGAAAATCGTACAGGCCGTCGCTGGGTTCACTCTTGGACAGGCCGACCTTCTACGCCGCGCGATGGGTAAGAAGAAAAAGTCTGAAATGGACCAGCAACGCGCGAACTTCATGAAGGGGTCAGCGGAGCGCGGGATTCCAGAAAAGGTCGCTGATCAGATCTTCTCCGAAATTGAACCATTTGCTGGCTATGCGTTTAATGGTGCACATGCTGCGTGTTACGCGATGGTCGCTTATCAGACGGCTTTCCTCAAAGCGAATTATCCGGCTGAATACCTCGCTGCGTATCTTGGCGCCTATGCAGATAGAACAGAAAAGATTGTCGGCGCCATCGATGAATGTGGCCGCCTTGGTGTGGCTGTTCTGCCACCTGATATCAATACATCACGGTCAGAGTTCAGCGTCCCAGAGGATGGCAAGATTTTGTTCGGACTCCTTGGCATCAAAAATGTTGGAAAAGCACCTGTAGATGCGATCTTAGCAGCACGGGCAAATGGGGGAGCATTCCGCGATCTTGGCGATTTTTGCGACCGGGTCTTTGCCGAGGGTCTCACCAGCAAGTCTGTCATTGAAATGCTGATCAAAGCAGGAGCGCTCAGCTGTATTTATCCTAACCGTAAAGCGTTGCTCGAAGGCTTGGATGACTGTGTCGCAGCCGCACAACGTAACCTGAGGGACCAGCAATCGGGCTTGATGAGCCTTTTTGATGGAGATGACACCCAAGATGCATCCCTTGCGGCACAAAAGCCACTCCCTACAGTCCCAGACTTTTCACGTGGCGAGCGGTTGGCATTTGAGAAGGAATTGCTTGGTCTCTACTTAACAGAGCATCCCGTAAAGCCATTTGAACCTGAGCTGCGCAGAAAACACCGTGCAGTACGTATCGAGGGCCTCACCGATGTCGCGACAGGTGCAAATGTCGTCATCGGCGGCATGGTCACCGATATTCGGCAGCGGAACACTACGAGTGGGCAACTCATGCTGACACTACAGCTGGAAGACACGAGCGGGTCGGTGTCGGTAACCTGTTTTCCAAAGGTCACCGCTGAATACGGTCGGCTTGTTTTGGTGAATTCCATTCTAGCAATCAGCGGTCGTGTACAGCGACGTGAGCGGATTTCGACCAGCTCAAGTGCCGAGGAGGAAGCAAATGAGACGCCAGCACAGGCTGAAATCATTTGTGACCGGATCGAGCGGGTTGTGGAAAACGCGATGGCATCCGATGCTCGCCCGCGTATTGTGAACTTGAAAGTGGACAATACATGTAAGTCAAGGCTTCGAATGGTTCGCGATGTTCTAGCGAGCGCCGAGGGCGGATCACAACTATTGGTACACGTTCAACCTACCGAAGATCAGCCTGTCGTTGTAGTTTCAACACGCTTCTTGGTCGACCCGGATGAACAGAAGCTGGAGCAGGTTCGCCGGATGCTCGGCGGTGGCTACAAGCGTTGTTGGATTGAGTGATGTCCCAATAGGGTATGGTAAGCGTCGGATAGCGGTGGTGTTGCGACCACAGCAGTGGGGAATGTGAACATGGATCATTTATTAGTTACGGGTGGTGCCGGGTTTATTGGCTCCAACTACGTCCGGATGGTGCTCCGCGAGGGCCTTGCGAAAAAGGTCACCGTACTGGATGCGCTTACCTATGCCGGTAATCTTGAGAACTTGAAAGAGTTCGAAGGGGATGACCGTCTGATCTTTGTTCATGGCAAGATTCAGGACCGCGAAATCGTTGATCAAGCTGCAAAGGATGTCGATGTAATCCTCAACTTTGCTGCTGAAAGTCATAACGATCGAGCAATTTTGGACCCGGATGCCGCCGTTCAAGCAAACTTTAATGGTGTATGTGTTCTCCTCGATGCAGCGCGTCGCTTTGAACATCAACGGTTTCTTCAGGTTTCCACGGATGAAGTGTACGGTTCAACCGATGACATGTTCCGTGAAGGGGATGCTCTTGAGCCTAACCAACCTTACTCTGCGGCGAAAGCCGGTGGAGAGCTGATGGTCCGCGCGTACCACGAAACGTTTGGCTTGCAGACATTGGTTACTAGAGGTTCGAACACCTACGGTCAATTCCAATATCCTGAGAAGTTGATTCCATTAATGGTCACCAATGCCATCGATGACATTCCACTCCCTGTCTATGGTGCTGGCCAGCAGGTACGGGAATGGATGCATGTAGATGACCACGCACGCGGCATCGACTTGGTGTTGCGTAACGGAACCCCAGGGAAAGCCTACAACCTTGGTTCAGGCTGTGAGCGGGTAAACCTT
>JAURHZ010000011.1 GCA_030833025.1 Armatimonadota bacterium | reverse complement strand
TGATTACCGGCCAGCCCAGCAACGGTCACATTTTGAGGTTGACTGGTTCTGTTAATCACTACGACTGTACGCCCGCGAGGCCCACGGCACGCCCAGCTCATTAGGTCAGGGAAAAAGCCCGTCGATCGATTGTTCGTCTCAAGGAGTGGTTGTCCCGCGAGTGGAGCCAGAATGGACATCACTTTTTGAGCCATCCCAACACCAAGGCGGACATCCACGGATGCAATCCCAGCCTTGCCACATTCGCCTGTAAATGCTGCAAGCCATGCGGCACCAAACGGGTCGGTACATCTTGGGTCGCGGCCTGGTCGAGGATGTGGGATATCCAAATCCAGTGGGCTAACTACGAGCTGAGCCGTCTTGTTGTGATGCCGCATCGTGGCAGCCTGATCAACCACGGCCTGCACATTTTCCCAATACGTTTCATTATCGTGAAGGTGTAGGCTTGGTCGGTAATCCCAGCGGATTGTTTGTGATTCTGCGAGCTCAGCTGGTTTAGCAACCTGATCGATAAAGCTTCGGGACGCGGGAAGAGTATCCTGCCAGTCGCGCAGTGTCGGAACAGAATGCCCCGTGCGAACACTGGATACGGTAATACGGCTTTCGTTTACAAAGGCTGCGCGAGCCGGTGGCTTTCCTGCAACAGAGAGGGTAATGACCTGTTTGAAGCGCTTGCCTGTAGGGATTGTCGGATATTCGAACGGTAGCGGAGCATATGCCTTAAAGGAGGAGTCCCCAAAGTGGCGCTGGTCTTCCATCTCGAATGTGGAACCATCCGCTTTGACGGTGACGGTGTGCGTGCTCTTGTGCGTACTGTAAGCGATTGTGTCAAACTTTGGGGCGATTACCAAAGGAGTCGAAATGACCTCTGGAAAAGGGCTTTCCTGTACCTGGGTGCCACTAAGGGATGTCTTGTAGGAACCACCTGACAGTTCGTTTGATCCAATCAAGAGACACAGGCCAATCCGATTGGACTGAAAATCCGCTGTAGCCTCTCCCTCAACTGAGAAGGTGATTTTGCCATCCGGGCCGCCTTCGATAACGGCGTTCCACTTAAAGTGTGCATCCGTCTCGTAGCCATCACCAACGGGCCGATCACATACAGCTTCAAGCTTGACTCTGAAGGACTCACGGGTTGTCTGGACTTCGTAGGATGTAAACTTTGGGTTGACCGTATCCCACGTCCTCGTTCGGACGCAGAAATACAAGCGGCGGATGAGGTCGACGCCACCCATGCGGATGGTGCGCAACTCTCCATCAACCAAACGCATCCTCAAAATGCCAGCGGAAAGCGTATCAGTGCGCGTGTTCACGTGGGTTATTTCGTTTCCGAAGGACATATTTCCTTCAAGATTGTTTTCTTAATGAACTTTGCTTACATTTTGGTTGACCAAGCACCTCGTGCATCATCAACGCTCGAACCAAATCGAGTCGGTTCTCAGGCATATAACCGTGCGTGCTGATGCTTCGAAGAGGCCTTTTGGTATCAACAACAGTCGAAGTGGTATCGACTCTCTTGTGCACACGTTGCTCTTTGTCACCGGTAGTCATTATGAACTCGAATGCGAAAATTCGCCCTCTGTGTCATTCGGGTCTGCAAGCTTACCAAATCCCTGGCGCATTTCTGTGTCTGCCTGCAGATTGCGGAGACTGAAATAGTCCATCGCACCCAGCTTGCCAGATCGGAGTGCATCGGCGATCGCCAGTGGTACAGTCGCTTCAGCTTCGACCACCTTTGCCCGCATCTCTTGAACGTACGCTTTCATTTCCTGTTCACGGGCAACAGCCATCACACGGCGTTCTTCAGCCTTAGCCTGAGCGATTTGCTTATCCGCCTCGGCTTGAGCCGTTCGCAACCTTGCACCGATGTTGTCGCCAACATCGACATCAGCGATGTCGACCGACAAAATCTCGAACGCAGTCCCAGCGTCAAGTCCCTTACCCAGAACGAGACGGCTAATCTCATCCGGATTTTCCAGTACAACTTTGTGTGTAGCGGAAGATCCAATCGTCGTGACGATACCTTCACCAACGCGTGCGAGGACCGTCGCCTCACCAGCACCGCCGACGAATCCCTTTATGTTTGCGCGAACTGTAACACGCGCAAATGCTTTCAGCTCAACACCATCTTGTGACACACCCGCAACGACCGGGGTTTCTAGAACACGTGGGATTACCGACATTTGAACAGCTTCAAGCGGATTTCGACCAGCTAGGTCAATAGCAGACGCTTGTTCAAAAGAAAGGTCAATATTGGCTCGTTGAGCAGAAATCAATGCCATCACAACGGTTTCGACATTGCCGCGGGCCATGTAGTGTGTCTCGAGCTGGCTAACGGACAGTTCAAGTCCAGCTTTTACGCCTGCAATCAGAGGTAAAACAATTTTGTCCTGTGGAACCTTACGGAGCTTCATTCCGATGAGCACGAAGGGGGTTACCCCAGGTACGCCTGATGCCAGTGATGTAATCCAAAGGCCGACTGGAAAAAACTGTAGGAACACAATCAGCATCACGAAACCGATGCCCGGTGCAATAATCCACATATTCACTGTCCTTAAATCCTGTCGATGGTCACCAAGACTTCACGTTTTCGGACTTCACAAACAAACACAGTGGCTCCACTCCGCACGAGTCCACTTACGGAACGTGCAAGAATAGGGGTTTCGCCAAGCATCACCATACCGCATGGCCGAAGGTCACTAGATGCCTGGCCCTCGGTTCCAATCTCGATGGTGTCTAGGAATGGCATTGCTTGTAGCTTCAAAACATTTCCGGCACCAGATTGCTGCCAGAACGGCGACAGGGGCAGCATTTTGAATGTGTAGAAGAGGGCACAGAACGATGCCGCGACTCCAGCTGTGGATGAAATACCTGCGTTCGTACTCGCGCCTAATGCGTAGAACATCCCGCATCCGATTGCCGCAGACCCACCCATCACTAACAACCCGTGGAAATGAACTCCTAACACCTCGACCATCACCAATGCCAAGCCAACAAATAACAGGATAGGACCGAACCAGAAGCCAACACCAGTAGCCTGATACGCATACAGAGTGCCGGCCAATATAATCGTAGCCAGCAACCCTACGATGCCGAATGTGTGGGGAGAGAACGTTTCGATTACGAAGAGAACAATCACGACAACAATCATCAGTGATGTCAACACTGCTGAATGCGACAGTAGATTGAAGAGATTCATCATCAATAGTTAGTGCTAAGGTGCAGGGGGAAGACCTGGTCCACCGAGTCCCGGTGGTAGGGCACTTCGGATTTCATCCATGAACTGCTGCCGCTGAGCAGGAGGCATTTGCTGCATCTTTTGCATCACACCCATGCTTGACTGAATAGCTTGTTGGAAAAATCCCTTACGTGTGGCAGGATCCATGTTCATCATCATGTCCCACTGCTGATCGACCATCGCGGTTTGCTGCTCAGGTGTAAGCGCCATGAAGCGCTTGAGCATGTCCATTTGCATCTCGCTTAGTTGGCTTAGGGAATCGCTCTTAGTACTCACAAACACGTAGACGAACTTCAGATCTGTTAGCGCACTAAGTTGTTGAGCACGTTCTCTGGTAATGACCTTACCTAAGTAAAGAATCTCATCGGGTTTGGCAGGAGTATCGTTGAGGCCTTGTGCCAAGCTGTCAAGCGATGCAATGTGCGACACAATAGCATCGGTATCGTACGCACCGCCTTTACGAGGAGCTGGAAGCAACAGTGTCCTGATTGTGACATCTTTCGGTAGTTTGTTACTTTCGGACCGGACGACTTGATCAAGCGCGCCACCTGGCGTCACGAAGTCCATCGTTTTCTGTGCGACCTTTCGGTCTACAACGACAGCTATACCTGTCGCCTTAGTCAATCGTGTGGCTATGTCGCGTAGGGGTGCGGCCGAAAGGCGCAGCGGTGGTACGGAAGTCGTCGGTGTCTGCTGGTGTACGGGCGAACCAACCAGAGACAACATAGCAGAGACAACAACGGTGGTGTTCATATTTCCAGCCTCCTGTAAGGTTATTGTACTGAATTGGCACGGAATTTGTTTAGTAGGAGATGGACTTAAAATCACCGACTCAATTAGTCGGAGATATTGACCTTCGGGTATGCGCCTTGGTACGATAGAGGAGGAAGCGAGTGCACAATATAGTGAGTGAATACAACAAGGTTGACCAACCGGCCCCACACTGTGAGTGCACACTCGATTGTCTGGCAAATGGTACGAAGGGCGAAGTCTGTTCTGTGACTGGTCCGAACAGATGCCGCTTGGCGGAGCTAGGTTTCAGTCGCGGTTGTGAGGTTGAAGTCGCACGGAAGTCAGCCTTTGGCGGCCCTATTGAGGTTCGACTTCGTTCCTACAGAGTCTCCCTCCGAGTCGAGGAAGCCAGTGGCATTACTGTTAGAGCAGTTGAAGATTAGTAGGTGTCGATGACGCGTATTGCGCTGGTCGGAAATCCAAACGCTGGTAAAACGACGCTCTTTAATGCGCTTACCGGACTTCGCCATAAGGTGGGAAACTATCCCGGAGTCACCGTTGACATTAATTCAGGTGCTCTACGTGGAGCGGAGAATACAGGCATCGAGATTATCGACCTGCCGGGTGTTTATTCGCTTACGCCTCAGTCACCAGATGAAGATGTTGCAGTAACGTTTCTGTTCGGAATCAACGAAGCACAACCGGACTTTATCGTAAATGTCGTAGATGCCAGCAACCTCGAGCGAAACCTCTTTCTTTCTACGCAGCTTGTTGAGCTCGGTATCCCGATGTTGGTTGTTCTGACCATGACAGATGCCGCTGCGCGTCGCGGGCTTCGTGTCGACGAAAACCGCTTGGCTACAGAATTGGGCGTGCCCGTTGTTTCGACAGATGCACCAAAAGGCGCTGGACTATCAGTCCTTGTCAGGCGCCTGCAGGAGCATGGCTTTGGCATCAACATATCCCCTGTATATGCAGGATATTCGCCAGAAATTACATCTACTGTTTCTGAAATATGTGCTCTCTCTCCAGATATAAGTCCTGTACTGATTTCAACGCAGCTTGTGCGCGAAGCGCCAAGCAAGTGGCTGACAGGAATGGATGCCGAGCTGATCGAAAGCGGCCGGGCCAAACTCTGCAGTCTAGACATTGACCCAAGTACGGCAATTGCAGATGACCGCTACATCGGTATTGGACGCATCTCGGCACGTTCTGTGATCAGGACGACCGCGTCTGTTTCATCGATATCTGAACGCATCGATCAAGTAGCCCTTCACAAGGTTGGGGGATACTTCGTTTTTCTGGCAATCATCACACTCGTTTTTCAAGCAATTTTTACCTGGGCACAGGTTCCCGCCGAGTGGATCAAGACTGGGATTGATTCCTTGGGAGAAATTACCAGGGCATCGTTGCCTGCCGGGGAACTGCGAGACCTCTTGATTGCTGGTGTGATTGGTGGAGTTGGGAATACGCTTGTCTTCCTGCCGCAAATTCTGACACTCCTGTTTCTCCTTGGACTCCTCGAGGATTCTGGCTACCTCGCACGAGGTGCTTTCCTACTAGACCGCTTTATGTACCGGGTCGGGCTGCACGGGAAGTCGTTTATCCCGATGCTCTCAAGTTTTGCTTGTGCTGTACCAGGAATCATGGCTACTCGTACGATTGAGTCTGGCCGAGAACGCCTGGTGACGATGTTTGTGATTCCACTCATCCCCTGTACTGCGCGAATACCAGTTTATACGATGCTGATAGCAGCATTTATTCCTGCCACAGCCAAGCTAAACATTGGCATTTTGGCGATTGATGGTCGTGCGCTGTGCATGGTCACTCTGTTCATCATGGGGATTGCAATGTCGTTTACGGTGGCCGCAGTGCTGTCACGGACAGCGATGAAGGCCGCACCGAGTACCTTTATGCTTGAGCTGCCCGCATACAAAATCCCACGCATCAGCCGGATTGTCAGGGAGTCTATCGATCAGGCTTGGCTCTTCATCCAGCGTGCTGGAACCATGATTCTTGCCATCTCCATTGCTCTGTGGTTCCTAAGCAGCCATCCAAAAGTACAAGGTAAGTCACCCAAGGAATATGAACGCTCCACCTATGCTGGACGTGTTGGCGCCCTTGTCGAGCCTGTGCTGAAACCACTGGGGATGGACTGGAAAATTGGAATTGGTTTATTGGCCAGTGTTGCTGCACGTGAAGTATTTGTAGCGGCGATGGGCGCTATTTACAATGTGGATGCGAGCGAGGATGACAATCATCTGGGCGTGGCGGTAGGCGCAAGAATGCGTGCACAAGTGGACCCTGTCACAGGGAAACCCGCATATGACATCGGTACCGGAGCTGCACTTCTCGCGTTCTTTGCTTTTGCTCAGCAGTGTATGAGTACATTTGCGGTGATGCGGCGGGAAACAAACGGATGGAAGTGGCCGGTATTACAATCCGTCACGTACCTTGCAATCGCATGGGTAGTAGCGTTTCTTGTTCGGACAGTTGTGTTGGCGGTGAACACTTGATCGCAGATCTCATCGCATACACGGTTGTCATCTGGGCCTGCACGACAATTGTTACCCGTGTGTACAAATTGTTCACCAAACAGTCCGCGTGCGATGGATGCTCATGTAAGAACGACAAGCAAACGCCAGCCGTTATTCCACTTGAGATGCGATTTACTCAACTTGCTTCGGATGCAACATCAAAATACAATAGTAACTGACCTCCATGATGGAGTGCATTTATCAGGGCTAACGTGGAGCGTCTCGAATTACAAAGTGGTCTTCGATTCGTAAAATAGGGCATAAATTCGATGGAAATCCGTTAATTTATTTGGAGTTTGTACAGCATCCTTCGGGATTTCCGGTTTACCAATCAGCTGTCCTTAGATCGGAAAAAGCGTAAGATTCACGGAATTATGTTACGTTGTACGGAACACGCACTGCCAAACTGGGGTATGAATGTAATGTAGGACTGCACAAGGGATGTAGACAGTCCTAATTATGCGTTCCCGTACGGAGGGTCTGTGCAATGCTAGGGGTAGAGCTGTTGGATCGCTGGATAGAACATGTCATCGCACTGTGTAATCCAGCCAATGTTGAAGTCTTTACCGCTACGCCCGAGCAGCTGCTGACCCTCAAGTCTCGGATGGTCGAGCATGGGGATATCGAGCCACTCAGCGGCAATGAACGTTGGTTACATCGTAGTGATAGCACCGACGTAGCACGGATGGAACACCGCACATTCATTTGTTCGAAATTGGAAAGTGATGCGGGACCAACCAACCATTGGCTTGACCCACAACTTGCCGCCAAGACCCTTGATGGACTCTTTACAGATAGCTATTCTGGTCGGACGATGTATGTGATTCCTTACGCAATGGCACCACTTGGAGGGGTGTTCACCCAGTACGGAATCGAAATCACCGATTCCCCGTATGTTGCATTGTCGATGGCGATGATGACTCGCGTTGGCAATGAAGTAATTGACGGATTGAACGATACAAATGTGTCAGATGTGGTTCGTGGAATCCACTGTACTGGCGACCTTGATCCAGAGAATCGGTGGGTTTGTCACTTTCCTGAATCGCGTGAGATCTGGTCGTTTGGATCCAACTACGGTGGAAATGCACTACTTGGAAAGAAGTGTCATGCTCTCCGATTAGCATCCGTAATCGCTCGAGACAATGGTTGGCTTGCTGAACACATGCTGATCATTGAGTTGACAACGCCTTCGGGTGAGAAACAACATATCGCTGCCGCATTTCCATCCGCTTGTGGGAAGACAAACTTGGCGATGCTGGAGTCGTCTCTGGATGGCTGGAAGATCCGTGTGTTGGGTGATGACATTGCCTGGCTTCGACCTGGTCCAGATGGCCTCTATGCCGTGAACCCTGAGTTTGGCTTCTTTGGTGTAGCTCCAGGAACAAGCGCAAAGACAAATCCAGTTGCATTGTCAATGACGCAGAAGAACACTGTGTTTACAAACGTGGCTGTGACATCCGATGGCAATCCGTGGTGGGAAGGTCTCGATCCACTGGCCGTTGGAACACCGATTCTCGACTGGCAAGGTAACTCACGTACCTTTGGTGATGGTGGAGGTCCACTTGCACATCCCAACAGCCGCTTCACAAGCCCCTTGACGAATTGTGCAACACTATCTGATAGCTGGGATAATCCTAGCGGCGTGCGGATTGATGCCATCCTGTTTGGTGGACGACGCCCAACAACAATCCCCCTGGTGATGGAAGCCCATGACTGGACCCAAGGAGTTCTCTACGGCGCAAGCATGGCATCCCAAACAACTGCGGCAGCCACGGGTGCGGTAGGAGTTCTGCGTCGCGACCCGATGGCAATGCTGCCGTTCTGTGGTTACAACATTTGTGACTACTTCGGACACTGGTTAGCGATGGCTGACATTTTGCCATCGCTGCCAAAGGTGTTCTCCGTCAACTGGTTCCGACAGGATGAACAAGGTAAGTACATCTGGCCCGGATTCGGCACGAATATTCATGCAATAAAGTGGATTTCAGAACGCATAAGCGGTGCTGTGGATGTCGCATCAACTCCCGTTGGAAATCTCCCTTTACGCAGTGATTTGGCTTTCGACGACATTGAGGTCACCGAAGAAGCAATTCAACTCCTCACAAGTATTGACGCTTCTGCATGGGCACATGAACTGAATGCCATCACCGAATTCTTCCGCTCACTTGGCGACAATGTTCCGGAGAAGCTATGTGACAGGGTGAATGCCATAAAGATTGATCTCGGTTGAACGCGAAAGTTCCAATCAACGTTGCGACTAGAAAGTAATCCCTATTAGCGCCACCTTACAAAAAAACAGCGCCCATGTCCTTGAGACACCGGCGCTGTTCTGTCTGTGCTAACTACTTGCCGACGAGAAATCGATACTCGGTCTTCTGGCGATATGTCTGTCCAGGGCGAAGTACCGTGGATGGGAACGACGGTGTATTGATCGAGTTTGGGTAGTGCTGAGACTCTAAACAGAATCCATAGTTGCGCTCGTATACTTGGCCAGATTTTCCCTTTAGCGTTCCATCCAGGAAGTTCCCTGAGTAAAACTGAATACCAGGCTCATCCGACCAAACTTCAAGGACACGGCCGCTATATGGCTCAACAACAGTCGCTGCCTTGCGGAATGCACCAGGCTTTCCATCAACCACATAGTTCAGGTCGTAACCGTTCGGATCTCCATCGGTTTGCCCGATGTTGTCACCGATCGCATGCATCGATGTGAAATCGTAAGGTGTTCCTGTGACCGTAACAATTTTACCGGTGGGGAGTAATGTTGCGTCGGCCGGGGTGTACTTGGATGCGTTCAGCTGAACGCTGTGATTGAGGATTGTGCCCTGACCTGCCAAGTTGAAGTAGGCGTGGTTGGTCATATTGATCGGAGTGGCCTTTGTCGTGGTTGCACGGTACTCCATTCGGATGGCGTTAGCACTGGTCAACGTATACGTGATCTCTGCTCGTACCGTTCCAGGGTAGCCTTCCTCGCCATCCTTGCTGGTATAGCGGAATCGAACACTTGGGCCAGCATTACTCTTGACAACCTCTGCCTGCCAAATGACCTTGTCCCATCCCTTAACACCACCATGCAAGTGGTTTGGTCCGTTGTTGGTCGCAAGCTGGTAGCTTGCACCGTCCAACTTAAACTTTCCCTTACCGATACGATTCGCAACACGACCAACCGTACTTCCGAAGTAGGGATGTCCCGCTTCGTAGCCGGCAACAGTGTCGAAACCTAGGCAGACATCTGCGATGTTACCGTTGCGGTCAGGCGCGTGGACACCCGTGAGCGTGGCGCCGAGGGTCATGATATCTGCGGTTACTTTGCCATTTGTCAGTACAAATTTGTGGACAACCGCTCCAGATTTCAACTTACCAAAAACAGACTTCTTCACACTTGGTGACTGCGCCGTAGCCGATCCTGCCGTCATCGTTAGGATTCCCCCCGCGGCAACCATTGCCGATAAAATCTGAACAACTTTGCTCATGAATGCCTCGTATCACGTTGTGCTCCAATGGACGAAAGGCGCCCAATTGTGCTTCTGTCATGTTACGTGATGTCGCTGATAATTCCTGCCGTCGGACGGTACTAGCGGTTGCAATATCTGCCGACATAAGCTTGCAAGGTGACGATACTTGCTTTGCCTGACGTAACTCTATTGTTCTATTACAGCTATTACCCTGTATGAGTCAATTAAAGGAATTGGTGCATTAATGCCTGTTGGAAGTGTCTGAATGAGTGGACTCCCAGTCGAGACAGTGGTTTTGCCGGAGACCACACTAAAGCAGCCAGTCTGACTTGCATTTCCCTTGATTTCCAGATCACCTTTACAAACTTGCACGATACCAACATGATCTGTCGAAACAGAGGAACCCCTTATGCTGCAGGTCGTGCTTGGAACAGCGTCACAGCTCGACGTACGGTTACCGCATACCATCAACGTTGGCGTTTTTGATGTCACTGTCTTATCGATTCGATAACACGAACGGCTGTTCTGAACAAACGTTCCGTTGACTACTAGGCAGGTACCGTTCTCAAGCGTCGCTGACTCATCTAACTCGACGTTGCCATCCACGTAAATCGTCCCTGGACCTTTCAACACAACCCGTTCACCGCTGCCACACTTGATATCTCCACTGATCCGCTTTGGGCCGGTGATGGTAGTCGAACTAGACACATCCCCGTAGCGGGTGCCGCCTGAACACGCCTTCGCATATTCGGTGCTTCTACATTTTTCGACATCTGTTTGTGATGGAAATGGAATGCGGGGCTGGTATTCACACTTTTTGTAAATGCTCCCAGATGCCTGGACATCCAGTCGGCTACGAACCGTACCATCAATATTGCAGCTGCCTTCAATGGTAATCCTGTCATTGGATGACATGCCTGCACAATGGCTTCCAGCAGGTAGCGTTCGCAGCGTCGCCCCGGATGCAATTCTAATCGGACCGTTTGAGATGATTCCGGTGGCGCCTGGCGGTTGTCTGGTTATCTCTGCCGTTGCAACGAGACTTACCGTTACGCCCATTGTGGAGCGCCCGGACGAGCGAATTAGAAACGTTCCACCCGGAAGGGTTGAGACACTGGTTGTATAGCTACCTTGTAGTGTTCCACCGGCCGATGTGACTGTGGTCTCTTCTCCTACGTAGGTACTACTTGCGTATATCTTCTGGACGGCAACATCGATGCCAGACTCAGCCATCCCACGGGCAATATCTCGCTCACTATTGAGTGAAGTCAGTTTTACCTGTTGACTCATTAGATGGGAAACGCCAACGACGCCGAGCATCGTTGTGGATAACACTGCGAGTGTTACAACACTGGCTGATGCAGAACTGGCATTCCGGGAATGCTTCATCGTTTATTCCTCAATCTTGCCTCGGTGATATGTGGCACGGTGGTTACGAGTCCTCCGGGCGATGCTGTTGTACGCTTTACTTGAATCTCAACGGAAGTAATATGCGGGCAGCTCGATGGACTAGGGGAGACTGGGTATTGGATGCAAATGTTCGATGCACCCGATGGCGTTTGTACGGTCAAATTCTGACTGCCAGGTTGCCAAGCACAAGGAATGCTAATGCCATTACGCGTACAACTGGGTTGCTGTAGAGGAATTGTTGCAAGCCTAAACGTCTCCGAAACGGTTGACGTTGATGTATTTAGCCACTCAATCGCTTCTGCGACACGAAAGGAGAACTTGCAGTCCGTTCCTGTAACCACATGTGAGTCATTTGTTGCGGGCCGCTTTGAGCCAGCCCCAGTCCCACAAGATCTTGTAATCCGGGATTTGGCCGACGAATACGAATAGACAACGGTATCTGATGACTCGAGTAGTGGGTTTGACTTAGAGAAGTCATAGCTGACTGCTGAAAACACGATGCATGTTGACGATGTTGTGTATGTTTTACCCGCGACTATGGCACTTGAGAGGACTGTGATGCCATCTCGAAGCTCCTTGGCAATGGCATTGGTACCATGACTTGTTTGTGAATCGATAATCCTGTTATGTAGCGCTTGCTGAGTAAATTTGGAGATTGCAACTGCGCTGGAGATCGTAAATATAATGATCAAGATGCTTATTGCAGCTGCAATTATGACTTCAACCAGCGTCACTGCGGATGAACGCATCTTCAAGGAGAGACACCTCCTGGGGTCAGTAATGTAACTGTGTTAAACGACCTTTGGCGTCCTTGTCTGATCCCAGAGACCCAAAGGATTTTGACGACAGCTTTGCGAACACCAGGCGCGGACGTAGTGATGGTCACGCTTCCAGTACCACTTGGCAGCGAGGCAAGAGATTCCACTGTGCCAAAACGTGTCAACGAATAGCTGCCATCTATGAGGTTATTGACACCAAAGTCTCGGATGTTTTCAATTACTGTTCGTGCAGCCTCACGTGCCACCGTTGCGCGCTCAATACTGCGGTGGACGACTACCGTGGACAGAAATGTCGGAATGGATAGGGTAGCAATACCAACCACCATCGTCGCCGCAACAAGCGCATCGACGAGCGTAAACGCCCTATTCGGTGTTCGCCTTAGTCGCTTTGACTGATGTATGACATCCACAACATCAATGGTTGGCTAGGGATGAATATATTTTGACGAAATCAATATGGCGAAAAGCATAGTTGGAGCAGTGGGCGCCTACGTTAGCCGCGACCCTGCCCCAATTTAAGTTAGCACACCGATTGAGCTACTTCTAAATACTTGGTGTAAGAGTGGTCATATAAAAGTGTAGTTACTCCGGGCGAGTTGTCGACCAGAAGCGACCCACCAGAGGATAGCTGCTGCTCCCCGGCGGTGCTGAATCGACTGCCCTAAAGCCGATTGCAATGTGCGCGCTTATCGCATCTGCATGCGCAAGGACGACTGCCTCTGGTGTAGCGGGAACTTTTGCGGCTCCATGCTCTGGGCGTTCATGATGACTCAAAATCAAATGAGCCAAGTGGTTTCGCATCGCTTCAGGCCAGTCGAGCGTCAAATGGATGATTCTCGCTGCTCCATAAGCGACGTGGCCTATCAGCATTCCGTTGTCTGTATACTCACCAGCCCGAAGGCCATGAGTCATCTCATCCAGCTTTGCGAAATCATGAAGTAACGCTCCAGTGATAAGAATGTCTCGGTTTAGGCGTGGAAAGCGCATACAACAAGCATCGCAAATATCTGTTACTTCCAAAGTATGCTGAAGCAGGCCCCCTCTGTAAGCATGATGTACATCACGTGCTGCAACTGCATTGAGAAATACAGACCGCTTCGAGCCGTGCAGTAGGGTTTGCGGTAACTTCCGGCAAAGTGGATTGCTAACCGATGCGATTAACGCATCCAACTTTTCTACGTCTCGCTCATGTGTGGCCGGGAATGCAGGCAGTAACGCATCCAGAATCTCTGGTGTAACGGCGACTTCCTCAATTTGGTCCACCGTGAGTTCACCTGCATATCGCCCAGGGGGATTAACGCGACCTGTGACCTTGACTGCTTCTGCAACAAGCATCGCTTGAACAAGCTTTGGCTGCGGTTTCCAAATGACGCCTTTTCTGGAACCTGTACTGTCTCCCAATGTCAATGCGAGCCGTGGGCTGTCGCCATCCGGATAGTGCGTTGCGGTTTTCAACGCATATGTACCACTGAACATTTGACCGTCACGAAGTTCATTCAGCTGCATCTGTTGGCCTCTCCAAGTTCTCTAAAACCCACTTACGGTGTTGTGAACGACCTCGGACTGGTCGCTTTTTCAACCTTGCATGGTATTCCACATTTTTGAAACATGTGATGGCAGTTTGGTCCCGCAGCACGACTACTGTCCCATTCAACCTTGCGCGTTCTTTTGCATCAACCCAATCGGGTATCCAGCGGTTTCCAAGAAAGCAAACGACATCAGTTCCTTCGTAATGTCGATAGCCATATTGAACAGCCATTCTGATATCGCGCTCGCGAATTGAGCGCTGTGCGGAACGACTAATTGAATGCGATGAAAATGATAGATCTGTCATGATGAATCTCCTTATGAGATTCATCGCGGCCATACTCGTAAACGTGACAGGTCCCGACAAAAAGTTTTGTTGGGTCGTTTAGTTTTGAATAATGGTCTGTTGGCTAAACAGGGCGCTTGTATTCACGGATATTGCCATCCGTCACGACTTTCTCTGGAGGCACAATCCGGCCTGTTTCACTGTGGGACATTTGAAAACCAGTCAAAAGGCGATACTCACCTTTTGGGGCATTCGGTGTGTAAATACCATTACCAAAGTGCATCCCTGATGCAACGCATTTAGCATCCGCTAACAACTGTGTTGCAACATCAAACAGAAGTAAGCCATCCAGATTTCCCTGATAACGCCGCTTTCCACTAGATGTCCTCATCGTGAACGAACAGTGTAATCTTGCTAGAATCGAATCGGATGTCCGTTCTACGATAGCGATGCTGCCGCTGCACTGCTTTAGCTCAGAGCTGTTCCAGAGTGTTGGCGTGCCACGAACACCATCCACCAAGTGAAACCGACCAATTCGCTTTGCAACACTTGGCAAAATCGGTGTTTTCTGTTCCTTGATCAGTGAGCTGTACATCGTCTTTTGTTCGTGCATCCATATCCAAGCAAAATCCCGGCCCAAACTCTTGTTTAAAGTGGAACATCCGGCCGGTACGTTGGGAATGCGCTCGAATACCTCAAAGACACTCACATCGGAGGGAATTGGAACGTGAAACATATCTGACAGTGCGGCATCAGGAATCTGAACCGTTTTGAGTCCGTTAGAGCGTACATTGTCATCTGCGACATTTAGAAAGTCTCGGATGTCATCGTAGCCATGGTCATTCGTAAATCCAAATGGGCTTCCTGCAGAGTCCGTAATGTAGATGCCTTGTGGATCGGACGTTTGCATCATCTGGCGATTAAGGTCGAGCCGGGATTTACCTGGAACATCGCCACTTAAAACGCTTCCGCTTCGGGTGCTAGTCCCAAGGAGCATGGTCGCTCGTACCAAGTTCATGAACCACGTATGGGACTTTGATGGGTAGTACTGTAAGTCCTGGGTGTTAGCAATAACCGGGATGTACTTACCCTTGATCCGTGCTTGAAGACGGGGATCTGAAAAGGACCGACGGCCCCTCTGACCATTGTTTCACGTACAGCCCTGCGGATTTCCAACCATGATCCACATCAGAATGGGGAGCTTTTCCTTCGCAGAGCGCTGCCGGGCTGCCATGATGTTCGTCATCCATGGAATCGCCCGCCAACGGTCATCCTGTGGAGTTGGTTGCAGCGTTTCTAATTGGTTGACGAACCCGTCACCAAGGATTCTACTCATTCGCTGTTTGGTGATAACTTGCATTGTGGTTGATCTCGGATGTTGCCTGACTTTTTCGACTATATGGGAATGAATCCGCAGATGTCAACTCAACGGTATTGCCATGTCAAAACATGGAAATATGGCTATGAGATAGCGCTGCCTTTCTGTACGATCGTAGGCTGATAAATGAGTTGAGGAAACAATCCAGGATGCAAGTTGATCAACCGGCATCACGAATGCAACTGCCTGGTCATAAAGTTTAGACGTTAATGGGATTGCATGTCTGAATGTAGCTAAAAGCGAGCAAGATAGATAGCAATTGGCTGCGCGTGTTATGGAGGGTGAATGGTACGCGGTTATTGCTTCAATGGTTGCGATGAATGGTACGTGTCGTGTGTCGTTACCACGGTAAACCACTAACTAATAGTTTAGTAAGAAAACGCGTTAGGTTTTCACAGGTATTCATGCATCATCTCTAGTAACGAGATTCAGAAGGCCCACCTCAACCAAACCGTCTTTCTGAAGCGAAGTCGTTTGTGGCCATTTCTAAACAGTCGGTTTAGTGGTGTGGTCAATCTCTGAAATTGCGATAGTTGACTGCTTGTAGGCTAGTTAGGGTTACAGCTAAGGTGGATTACATCTTCAGAAGATGGTGGATATCCGACCCATTCAAATATCACCCGGCAGGAATAAAGTTCAAGCCTGTGTAACAATCTTATCCATGGAAGAAACACAGATTACTCAGGAAGCTGAACTCCGCGCGGCAATGACGCGGCGCAAGCTGCTTCGAGATGCATCGTTGACCGTTGGTGGCGTTTTGGCGGCCGAAATCGTGTCCGCAACAAATGCCGATGCCCTTGATAAGACGCCAAAGATCATTCTGGGCTCCGGAAGCCACAAGTATGAGTGCGTTCATGACTGGTTGGTACTTCCTGACAATGTTAAGTGGGGAGATACACAGGGCGTTTGTCAGGATTCCAAGGGCCGTATTTACATTTCGCATACCGTTGGAGGCGACAGCCAAAGCAAGGATGCGATTGCGGTTTTTGATCGTAAGGGCAAATTCATCAAGACGTTTGGATCGCGCTTTGCTGGCGGAGGTCATGGTATTGAAGTACGCAAAGAAGGTTCAAAGGAGTACCTCTACCACTGCGACACGGCACATCGCCAAGTCGTAAAGACCGACCTTGATGGCAACGTCATCTGGGAAAAGGGACTTCCAACCGAATCTGGCGTTTATCAAGGTGGAGCTGCATTCATCCCGACAAATGTAACATTTGCACCAAATGGCGATTTCTATGTCGCCGATGGCTACGGTTCAAATTGGGTGCATCAGTTCAATATCAAGGGTGACTTGGTGCGAACATGGGGTGGCAGTGGTCGCGAAAACGGAAAGCTCAGCCAACCACACGGTATCTGGGTTGACACACGTGGATCCGAGCCACTCGTGATGGTCTGTGACCGTGGAAACAACCGTTTGCATTACTTCACAATGGACGGAAAGTTTGTCCGTATTGATAAAGACGGGATGCGCCAGCCTTGCCATGCTGATATTCAGGATGGCCATATGCTAATTCCGGATCTCGCTGGAGTGGTAACAGTCTTGGATGAAAACAACAAGGTTGCCGTCCACCTTGGGGACAGCGCCGGGATTGCAAACCTGCCAGGTCGCGGACGTGCACGGACGGAATTCCTGCCCGGTAAGTTTGTCCATCCGCACGGTGCAAAGTTCCTCGCTAACGGCGATATTCTCGTTGGCGAATGGCTACCCATTGGTCGTGTTACGCTGCTCAAGCG
Source organism: Armatimonadota bacterium (assembly GCA_030833025.1). Lineage (GTDB taxonomy): Bacteria > Armatimonadota > Armatimonadia > Armatimonadales > Armatimonadaceae > CAIRTT01. The sequence continues at coordinate 1,399 of JAURHZ010000011.1, read as the reverse complement.
GATTAAAGACTAGTCACCGGCCCGCCTCATCTGTTGATTTTTCGCGGATGGGGCGGGCTTGTTTGTTTGACCAACAGGGTATACTAGAACCGCTGAGGAGCGTTGCAATCCGTAGTTCGGATCAGGCTCAGCTTAGAGAACCGCGCTCACCTTGGACCCACCAAGGTGGGTTTTTCTATGTTGAGAGGCAACTTATATGAACGATGTAAAGACATCCACGATTGCAACTGACTTTGTCGTTGCTGATCTTGGTCTCGCTGCATGGGGTCGCAAAGAAATCGCGATTGCAGAGACTGAGATGCCTGGCCTGATGGCCATCCGAGCTGAATACGCAGATGCACAGCCGCTGAAGGGTGCTCGCGTTACCGGATCCCTTCACATGACGATCCAAACAGCTGTTCTTATCGAGACTCTGGAAGCCCTTGGCGCCGAAGTCCGCTGGGCAAGCTGTAACATTTTCTCGACGCAGGATCATGCCGCAGCAGCAATCGCAGCTGGGGGAACACCTGTTTTCGCCAAGAAGGGCGAGACTCTGGTTGAGTATTGGGATTACACGCACCGCATCTTTGAATGGACAGATGGTGGTTACACCAACATGATCCTTGATGACGGTGGAGATGCTACATTACTTCTGCACCTTGGTACCAAGGCCGAAACTGACATCAGTGTCTTGGACAATCCGACATCGGAAGAGGAAGAAATCCTCTACGCTTCGATCAAGGCAAAGCTCTTGGTGGAACCAAACTGGTACTCCGTTCGCCTCGCTGAAGTAAAGGGAGTTACGGAAGAAACCACCACCGGTGTTCATCGCCTTTATGAAATGAGCCGCCGCGGCGAACTGGCGCTTCGTGCCATCAATGTCAATGACTCTGTTACGAAGAGCAAGTTTGACAACTTGTATGGTTGCCGTGAGTCCTTGGTAGACGGCATCAAGCGTGCAACAGACGTCATGGTTGCCGGTAAGGTTGCGCTCGTTGCTGGTTATGGCGATGTCGGCAAGGGATCTGCACAAGCATTGCGTGCACTCTCTGCTCAGGTTTGGGTTACGGAAATTGACCCAATCTGTGCCTTGCAGGCAGCCATGGAAGGCTACCGGGTCGTAACTATGGATTATGCTGCAGACAAGGCAGACATTTTCGTTACTGCGACTGGTAACAAAGACGTCATCACACGTGCCACCATGGACAAGATGAAGGACCAGGCAATCGTTTGTAACATCGGTCACTTTGACAACGAAATCGATGTTGCTGGGCTTGCCGGTCTTGAGTGGGATGAAATCAAGCCACAGGTTGACCATGTGATCTGGCCAGATGGTAAGCGAATTATCTTGCTTGCTAAGGGACGCCTCGTGAACCTAGGTTGTGGAACTGGGCACCCGTCATACGTGATGAGCTCATCT
>JAURHZ010000119.1 GCA_030833025.1 Armatimonadota bacterium | reverse complement strand
ACATCGTAGTCGTGATTACCTGCGACAACACCGCACGGAAGCTTTCCGTAGAGGCGTGACATCGCATCGGATGCAACATCCCATTCGGCAGGCACCACTCCGCCATTTTGGACGATGTCGCCAACGTGTGTGGCAAAAACGATGCGTTCCCGGCGTGCATTTTCGGCGAGCCACCGTGTCTGCGCATGGAAGACATCCGGGTACTTCTCGCTATAGTTCTGCGTATCGGAAATGACGGCAACCGTGAAGTCAAATCGCATCCACTCTCACCTTTGGAACAGTTTCGGGGGCGTTTGCGCAATCATACAATAGAAATGGTTACATTACTTTGTACCTTCATCACCTAAATCGTTAATAGTGTTACAGCTATTTACGGACTGCGACTTGTATAAGGGTATGAGCAATATCTGATCATGTGCTGACATCCTGAAATGGGGTTATTACGATGATGGGTTTACAAGCGAGTCGGGTGATGGCTGAAGCGCCGGATGGCACGGTGCTGTTCATCGTAGGGATGCACATAAATCAGTGGTGGTCGGTGCATCGGTGGGTTCCGGTTGCGCTGGGGATGCGCCGGATGCTCGATGAGCTTGTGCGTAACCGCGACCTCGGTCTGCTGGGCAAGCCTAGGATTTTTACATCCGGTCGTCTGATTGTCGTGATTCAGTACTGGAAGTCGTTTGAAGCACTGGAAGCGTATGCTCGCAGCGATGCTGGCGAACACTTACCGGCGTGGAAAGCATTTCGATCTGCGGCGAAGGATTCCACGGCAGTTGGGATCTTTCATGAAACGTATACGATAAACAAGGGCTGCCACGAGAGTATCTATATCAATTTGCCCACGCCTATCCTCCTCGCAGCTGCAGTCGATGTGTCCAATATAGGTCAAGGGGTCGAATCTTCGAGAGAGCGGCTTAGGAGAAAGTAGGTCAAGGTGAATGCCTTATCCACTGTGAGGCTGCATTTGCACCCGGAAACCCACCGCTCCGTAATAGAATAAATCCCATGAGCCACCATCCGACAACATCCACCGTCATCGACCTCTTCGCCGCGCATGGAAACTCGGAATATGGCGGTGAGTCTGTGACGCAAGAGGAGCATGCGCTGCAGTGTGCGGAGCTTGCAATCGCTGCGGATGCTCCGGACACCCTCATCGCGGCTGCACTGCTCCACGACATCGGGCATTTGTTGCATGACCTGCCATCGGATGCACCTGAGCGTGGCATCGATGACTTGCATGAAGCGCTGGGTGGGCGTTGGCTGGAGACGCGGTTTGTGGCGGCAGTTACGGAGCCGGTGCGCCTGCACGTGGATGCCAAGCGTTATTTGTGTGCGATGGAGCCAGCGTATGAGGCGGCGCTTTCGGAGCCAAGCCGGGTTTCGCTTGCACTGCAGGGTGGGCCGTTTACGCAAGTGGAAGTCGCTGCGTTCGAGGAAAATCCCTTTTGGCAGGATGCGCTTCGTCTTCGTCGGTGGGATGACACGGGTAAGGTGGATGGCTTGGTAACGCGGTGCGTTGCCGATTTTGCGGATGTCTTAGATGCCTGTGTGCTGCCGGGTGCCGAGTAGGCGATTTCGGAATATGTCACTCCGGCAGCTGATTCGACGATTAAAAGGCTAGCGCGGTTTAGCGTGTCGGAGGTTTGTTAGGCGTGATGCCGGCGTGGAAGGCCCACGGGGCCCCGGCAGCCAGCGCCGCAGCGTAACGCGGGCACTCCTCTGCATGGGCTCCAGTACGAACCCCTGTTCCCATTAAAAACTCATCCTGAATCGTCGCACCCGTAAACTTGAAATGGGTTTTGAAGAGCTTTTGCCACACCTTGGCATCCGTTTCGCCAAGGCCATACAACAAAGCACGCGCCGAGCCATGCTCCATCGCAAGATCCTCAAATGCCTGCGCATTGTGACGAATCGCTACCGCCTTCTGGCCATGCCGGATGTTTCTGACATCTGCCGCGATGACCGAAAGGTCATCATCGGATAATCGTGCAATCGTAGGAATATCAAAGTCATGCCAAACCGCATGAAGGCCATCCCGGCGCTTCAGAATGATGTCCCACGAAAGCCCCGCCTGAAGCACTTCATAGCAAAGGCGGGAAAAGAGCTGGTTATCGGTATCTGGCGGGATGCCATGTTCGAGGTCATGGTGATGAATATGTATCTCAGTCGCATTGCCGGAACGACACCAATCGCAGTAGAGGGTCATTAGGTTAAGCATATCGTGGTGCATAGATAACTAATTCGCTGGAACTTACACCGTACAAGGATTGTATTAGATGCGGTGTCACACTTACCGGACGCGATGCGTACCAAATGGTGGAGCATGACTATGAACAAGCATTTCATCAGCACAGCAGCAGCCCTTACCTTGCTCGGTATCTCGTGCACGGCTACGATTGCCTTGACCGCACATCCGCAAGGGCAGGATGGCGTCGATATTCGCCTCAAGAAGTCGAAGGACCGCCCTGATGTCGACAATGGCGGACGCGAGTCCTACGGCGGCCTGCCACTGCGCGCGCAGGACACCAAAGTCGTTGTACTCCCGGTCATTAATGGCAGCGGCGAGAAGGATGAACGCCAGCGCTACGACCAAGCAGTCAAAGGTGATCAAGAGCTGCAAAAAGTGTTTGCGGAGCGTGGCTTCGATGTGATTTCGGGGCAGGCAGTGCACCGGATGCTGATTGACAACGAAATTGACCTCACCAATGAGGAGTTCTGGAACCGCGCAACGCTCTACAAAGTAGGCAAGAAGCTCGGCGCCCACTTGGTTGTCTTTGTGGTTATCGACAATGTCGAGCAGGTCCGCCAGTTCACTCCGGTCACCAAAGATCAGGAGTTGGTTGGCAAAGTTCGCTGCCGGACATGGATTATCGACTCAGTGAATGAACGAGCCATCATCGCCAGCAAGAAGACCGAAGCATCCAGCAAAAACTTCATTTATGCGGAAGTCGACAGCGGCGCCCGCCTGATCCGTAATACGGTGCCCAAAGCCGTCAAAAGTGGTGTTGAAGAGTTCGTGAATGGATACCGAAAATCAAGATAAGTCACGCTGTGGCTTAAGTTTATGGATGCAGGGCACGTGAAAACGGAGCCCTGTTTCCTTGATGTGGCAGTCGGGAAGGAAGAACAGATGGATAAGACACGGATCACAGTTGCACATGGCGATGGCATCGGGCCCGAGATCATGGCCGCGACACTTCGGATTCTGGCTGCGGCGGATGCACGCCTTGACCTAGAGACCATCGAAGTTGGCAAGGCAGTGTACGAGCGTGGGTTTACAAGCGGAATCGCCCCGGATGCCTGGGAGTCCATCCACAGAACCGGAGTTCTCCTCAAGGGCCCGATTACCACCCCGCAAGGCGGCGGTTACAAAAGCCTCAATGTAACGCTGCGTAAAAGCCTCGGTTTGTATGCGAATGTGCGTCCCTGCGTGGCGTATGCGCCATTTGTGAAGACCCGTCATCCGAAAATGGATGTCGTCATCGTACGTGAGAATGAGGAAGACCTCTACGGCGGAATCGAGCACCGCCAGACAGATGAGTGTGTGCAGTGCCTTAAGCTCATCACCCGCCCGGGCTGCGAGCGCATCGCGCGCTTTGCCTTCGAATATGCGCGAGCGCACGGACGCAAGGCGGTAACGACGTTTACCAAAGACAACATCATGAAGATGACCGATGGTCTGTTTCACAAGGTTGTGGATGAAGTCGCGCTGCAATACACGGACATCAAGAGCTCGCACATGATTATCGATATCGGTGCGGCGCGCCTCGCCGATACGCCTGAGCAGTTCGATATGGTTTTGACGAGTAACCTCTACGGAGACATCGTCAGCGATATCGCAGCACAGGTTGCGGGGTCAGTTGGACTTGCTCCGAGCGCAAACATCGGTGCCAGCGGCGCGATGTTCGAGGCGATTCACGGGAGTGCGCCTGACATCGCAGGTAGAGATATCGCCAATCCTGGTGGGTTGCTCCTCGCGGCGGTGATGATGTTGGTTCACATCGGTCAGCCGGATATCGCAGCGAAGATTCAAAACGCCTGGCTGCGTACGATTGAGGATGGCATCCATACCGGCGACATTTACGTTGAGGGGCAGAGTGTGGAGTTGGTTGGTACGACGGCATTCGCGGATGCAGTGATTTCCCGTCTTGGTCAGCTCCCTGAAGTCCTGACACCTGTCGAGTATGCAGCGGTCAACAACCCTGCGAAGCTTGCAAATATGGTCCGCGAGGATCGTGCGCCAGCATTGCCTAAGGAGCTGGTGGGCGTGGATGTCTTCTTCCACTGGCGCGGCGATAAGCCTGCGACGCTTGCGCAGCATTTGCAGCTCACGGATGGGGATGGTCTTCGCTTGACGATGATTTCTAACCGGGGTCTGACGGTCTGGCCAAATGCCGCATCGGATGCGTTTCTCGCCGACCACTGGCGCTGCCGGTTTGAGGCGAGTACGCCAACGGGCCGTGTGACGCATCAGCAGATTATTCGGTTGCTAAGCCGGGTCGCGGATGCAGGCTACGACTTCATCAAGACCGAGAATCTGTGTACATTCGATGGTGTTCCAGGGTACGCGCTGGGACAGGGGCAATAAGTTCAAGGAGAATCAATAGATATGTTGACGCGAAAATCGTTATTTATTGCTGCGGCAGCGGCGCTTGCATCGGTGACGTTTGGCTGTGGTGGCGGGAGTAGCACTCCTGCGACGCCCGCAGCGGGCACGCTGACCAGGATGATCACCGGGGATACGTATACATTTGCGATGAAGGGTGCGAGCAAGTTTCCAACGGGTAGCTTTTCGTATTCCGGTACTGCAGTCCTTGGCATCACAGACAATGTGACGCTGGGGTCAAAGAATGGCCTCGTCAAGTTGACGGCGACAACGACGATGACGATGAACGGCGAGCCGGGTACATCGACTTCGGACACTTGGTATAGCTACGACGCGAATGGGAATATTTTGGAAGTGGCTAACAAGGATTCTGAAGATCCGTTGTTTGAACAAGCAAGCCCATTTGTATTTCTTCCAGGTACGTATGCAGTTGGTCAGAGTGGCAGCTACACAAAGACGAATGCGGATGACACGACAAGTAATGTGACTTGGGAAGTGCATGAGAAGTCTGTGGTCTCGGTGCCTGCGGGTAAATTTGAGACGTTTGTTTTGAAGGTGGTGGATACGCAGTCGGATGGCGTTGTCACAAAGACTGAATACTATGTCGCACCTCAGCTGGGATATCCGGTGAAGATTGAGCTGTATGTCACCGGTCCTGGTGGCGTAAGTCAAAAAGACGAAGGTGTCCTCAAGAGTTATACACAAGCTGTCAGAGGCTAGTTAGTAATTGTCGAAGGTAGCGACCCGCGCAGCGTTTGCGTGGGCCGTTTGCGTTCGTGGGATTAGTTTGTAGGTGTCTCAGGGTTTTTAGGCTGCTTTGATAACCCGATGACCTTATACAACTAGCCATTGAATTGACAGATGGTTAAAGGCATCTTCAAGCCTATGCAATGCTTCTCCTGAGATATCTACAATCGGCCCTCCAGATACAAAGCGGCCCGCGCAGCATTTGCGAGGGCCGTTTTTTGTTGCGACGCGGTTAGTCTTCCTGCTGGTCAGAGACTTTAGGTTGCTCAACGGAGCGGATGACTTTGTAGACGGTTTTAGGGCTGACTTTGAGCAAGCGGGTTACTTTTGTAATTGGGTGACCATTTGCGATTAGCGTTTTTATCTGTTCTGCCCGTTCCTCTGAAATGCCGCGCCTTGCGGGATCCGGTGTAAATGTACGGCCACAGTCTTTGCAGATATAGCGCTGTGTCCCCCCACGATTGCTGCCAAATCGGACACATTGCTGTGATGCGCATCTGGTACAAGCGGTGTTTGATAGCTTTTGTTCGTTCGAAAGATGGTCCATTACACGCACATCACAAAACTAAGGTGTGATGTGACATAAATATTGTCTGACCCGCAGTCACTACCGCGATTCGATGCACAACAGAGCCTTAGAATAGACATCAATAGGCAATTTACACCAGATAAAGTAGAACGTACATCAACGCCTACCGGAAATTCATCAACGCAGTAGGGAAAGATTAACCTAATTGTGACTTTGCAGACTGATGATTCCAGATTATTACCACTATTTCAATATACATCTACCATTTTGCCCCTAGATGGCACACTTGCATACCCATTTACATCAATAATAAATTATTAAGGCACCATATTTCTACGTTACCGCCCACAGCGATGATTCATCAGCACTGAGGACAGACTATAGCCTGCCGATTATATGTGACCCGGAGTATTTACTGGATTAGAATCGAACTCAGTGTTATGCATTGGTTGAATTCAACATCGACGTGTGGCAACAACTGAAAAATCGCTACGTCCTTGTTGTTGAATCACTAGCAGAGGATAAAAGCGAGCGGGTACATAGAAGCCAGACGGAGAAACCTACCCCAGCATGGAGTTATCGACAAGATGGCTCTACGCGATGTATTCTCACTGGCAATCAACTGGGTAATTAACTCTGGCGAACAGCTAAACAGCTGAGAAATTCGCAAGTTACTTAAGGGTGGACATTGGCAAATCCACGAACCACTAATCCTAAACGATCAATCCCAAGTCACGTAGTAAGTGCAGCGGAGTCCCATTCGAATAAGCAGGCTTATAACCAATCGGCACCCAGCCCTCCGCAATGCGATAAACCGTCTTTGGACTCACACGCACCGCCTGCGCAATCACATGCTTGGAGCAGCCCTTGGCAAGCGCAACCTTAATGATGTCGACCTTAAGCGGTGGAATCGTACGGGTATTCGGACTCGGTGTAAATGTCTTCCAACAGCCCGTGCAGCGCCATCGCACCGTTCCACCACGATTTTGACCAAAGCGCTGGACCTCCACCTCACCACAGTGTGGGCAGCTAGGTCGCGCAGCCGAGAGCTTCGATTTCGATTGACTAAGGTGTGCATCCATGGACTCCTAATACCAATGATGCCGCTGCCACACCATACTCAAAAGTGTGTATGGCGAATGCGCAGAATCTGGTGTATGCGATGCCCATTTATGGGACTCATGGAAGCTCATCGGACGAAAAAATGCTTTCCGACATGCGTGTATAGACGTAATAAACGTAATAGGAACATACTCTGGCACCGCGGCGA
>JAURHZ010000118.1 GCA_030833025.1 Armatimonadota bacterium | reverse complement strand
CGCTCGTGCGAAATCCGTTAGGCTATAACATCCTCACATTGCAGCGTAAAACAGGTTTGGTAGCCACATGGCCCGAACAAGGTGTTTGATGGTGGATTTTGGGGAATAAAGGTAACAGAATGAAACTGATATCACAAGATTTCAGCCCACGGATTCGTTCTGTGGCGATTGCCGGTAACGATGCCGCAGATGTCACTGTACGCCTCGATTTGAGTACGGTTCCTGTGTTTAAGGAGCTCATCCCAGATGCCATTGGTGAAGCTGAAAATGTCATTCTTGACCTTTCCAATGTCGCATTTGTGGATTCGAGTGGCCTTGGGGCAATCCTGTCCTGCGTTCGCGATCTTACATCCAGTGGTGGCGATCTCAAGATTTGCTCAGTGCAACAGCGAGTGATGGTGATGTTTGATTTGGTGAGGCTTCCGAAGATTATTGGCATTCACGCGGATGTCGACTCGGCGGTTGCTGCATTTGGCGGCTAGACGTAGCTGATTTAGCTGCGTTATACGTGGGGTTTGACAACCGTGGCCATCTGTTAATCTTGCGCATAAGTGTGGATACGTACTTACAAAACCTTTCATTGAATGTGAGTGGTTTCTGATAGCCCATAGGGGATTCGAACCCCTTTTTTCTTCTGCGCTTCCGATTTCGTGGCTTCAGCAAAAAAGAAAAACAAAAGTAAAAAACCACCCATTGAATGTGAGTGGTTTCTGATAGCCCGTAGGGGATTCGAACCCCTGATCTCCTCCGTGAGAGGGAGGCATCCTGGGCCACTAGACGAACGGGCCGTGGCAGGTCACAGTCTATCACCCAACTTGATGGCGCGACAAAACAAATTAACGATTCCAATTCTTACGCAGGATGTTGGCGCAGATACATGCCGTTCAACGCAGACGGCTTGGCATTCATATCTGCGTTATGGTAACCAAATGTTATGAGTAGCACATTGATCACCGGGGTCGATGCATATGGACTCGACCGGACGCCAAAAGCATCCGATTTTGAGGATGAAGGAGTCGTCGTTTTCCGCGATGTCCTCCTCCCAGAACAAGGCCACGAACTCACCGCGGCGGTTGAACCTGTCCTTACAACGTGGATGGAACACGATCCGTTGACGGGCCGGGCTCCCAACCATCGGCAAAATGGCTATATCACAGCCTTTCTCAATCACCCCATCATAGGTGAAAATACCGACTTGCGATGCAAGCTCGATGCCTATCTTTTTGATCCGGATGTTATGGATGTCATCAAAGAAATTCTTGGCCCGGATGCCTATCTCAAGGAAGTGACCTTTCGCTTTAATCCATCCGGACAGAACCGAAACGGAAACTGGCATCGGGATACACAATCCATAACTGGTACGGACTCAGAAGAGCACATGCTAATCGAAAAGTATGCCAGTAAGCCTCCGTACATCGTCGCCGAATACACATTAACCATCAGCACTGAAACCGACCTCTGCCCTGGGAGTCATCTACGCTGGGATGATGAGGATGAGCATGACATCCGTCTTGCCGATGGCGGGCGACGTGGCGAGAAGTATGTTCCACTGACTGCGGTGCGACCCTACCTCTCAAGTGGGGATGTGATGATTTATCATCCGTTTATTATTCACCGAACCCGGCGTGCAGCGGACCGCAAACAGCGGCTCATCGTAGGCGTATGGACGACGCCTAGCCGCGAGGCAGAATTTGGTAATACGCTTCCTGTTGTTGGGTAACCACGAACTCAGTGTGCAGTAGATCGTAAATAGCGGCTCACCGGAGGCGTTTGAGCGACACCTAGCAGCGCGGCAGAGTTTGGATTTAGGTTTTCCGTGGCTGATTAATCACGAACCCGGCGTGCAGCGCATCGTAAACAGCGGCTCATCGTAGGCGTATGGACGACGCCTAGCCGCGAGGCAGAATTTGGGAATAAGCTTCCCGTGGTTGGGTAGCTGCTAGACTCTTCTTCTTACTTTGATGGCTACCAAGTGGACCTTTGCCAATGCGGTGATAATGCTGCGCTGCAGGCGTTTCAGGCTGGCATAGCGCCGATCACCACTTTCACGCGTCCAGTCAAAATTCTCAAAATGTTGCCATTTGAGGCACTCATTTGGGCTCTCATAGGCAACCCGCCAGCCCGCAATCGCCATGCACTCGAGCCAGAGGCCACCTTGGTCCCAAACTTCCATTCGTCCGGAAGCGCCAACACCACGCTTTGCAAAGGAAAAATCGCAATTGCGGTTCACAACCGCATCCCTGCGGGCCGCCCACAGCCAGGTTGAAAGTCCATTTGTGATATCCACACGCGTACCGCCTGGCTCAACTGTATCCAGACGAACCGGAAATGCCTCCCCGCATACACAGCCAATCGCCGGATCACACATCATGGGTTGAACAATGTCAGCTATCCAGTCCGGTGCAACAAAATGTAAATCATCATGCGTCACGACGAAATAATCCGATGTGACATGACTACATAGCCATCGGTACCACTCAGGCTGCGAACGAGCTGCGGTAACGACTGAAATCCTGGCATCTCCAATACGATCCACAATCTTCTGTGCTGGTTGGCCATGACCACAATCGAGGATGACAATGCGTAGGTTTGGGTAGCGGGTGTTGGCGATGCCCGTGGCAAGCGTATGTAGCAGTGGGCCGGGGAGGTCGCGGGTGGTTACAAACCAAGTCACTTCAGGAGTGGATGGCAACTTTGGTTGCTGACGGGAAAGCCGCAGGCCGTTTAAACGAGCCTGAACATAACGCAAGAGGAAGCCTGCCGTGCCGCGAATCACCACAGGTGCATCAAACCACATCCAGAATGTCGCATCTGGAAATGCCGGGTTTTCCTGTAGCACTTGGTAGAATGAAAGCAACGTCTGGATACGGTTTGTATCCACCAGAACCGAGTGAATTTGATGGCCAACAACCCATTTGGAACCCTTCGATCGTTTAGCTACGGCGCCGGTAAGACTGGGACATACCACTCCCTGCCTGCCCTTGAGGATGCCGGAGTCGGGCCAGTGTCTAAGCTGCCTGTGTCGATTCGCATCGTGCTTGAGTCCGTTCTCCGCAACTGCGATGGCAAGCGCGTGGCAGAAGCCGATGTGCATACACTGGCAAATTGGGCCGCGACAGCCGAGCGTACTGATGAAGTTCCATTTGTCGTTGCTCGCGTTGTTCTGCAGGACTTTACCGGTGTGCCCCTTCTCGTGGACATGGCCGCGATGCGCAGCGCTGTTGACAAGCTTGGCAAAAATGCAGGCATCATCGAACCTCTCGTCCCGGTTGACTTGGTTGTCGACCACTCCGTTCAGGTCGATGTCTCCGAGCGTCCAGAAGCCCTTCGCCGCAACATGGAAATTGAATTCGAGCGCAACACTCAGCGCTACCAGTTCATGAAGTGGGGGATGCAGGCATTTGATACCTTTAGTGTCGTCCCACCAGGCGTTGGCATCGTCCACCAGGTAAACCTCGAATACCTCGCAAAGGGTGTTCTTGCGACCGAGGATGGCCTCTTCTACCCAGACACCCTCGTCGGAACCGACTCGCACACAACCATGATCAACGGTATTGGTATCGTTGGCTGGGGTGTTGGAGGAATTGAAGCCGAGGCGGGGATGCTTGGGCAGCCTGTTTACTTCCTCACCCCTGATGTCGTCGGCGTCAACCTCACGGGTTCCCTGAAACCTGGTGTAACGGCTACTGACCTCGTCCTGACCATCACGGAAATGCTCCGCAAGGCCAAGGTTGTCGGCAAGTTTGTTGAGTTCCACGGTACCGGCGCCGCCAGCCTCTCGCTTACCGACCGCGCGACCATCGCCAATATGGCCCCCGAATATGGCGCGACCATGGGCTTCTTCCCAGTCGATGAAGAGTGCTGCCGATACCTGACCAACACCGGTCGTACGGAAGAGCAAGTGGATGCGTTCCGCCAGTATTACAAGGCGCAGGGGATGTTTGGTATCCCAGAAGCGGGCACGATTGAGTACTCACAGGTTTACAACCTCGACCTCTCAACCGTCGTCCCTAGTGTTGCTGGACCAAAGCGCCCTCAGGACCGGATTGAACTGACTGCTGTGAAGTCCGCTTTCACCACGATGCTGACCGACCCGGCTGCCTACAACAAGCCAGCGCTTTCCGGGGCTGCGACCATCCTCCCGATGGCAGATGCCATCGCTGCAGAAGTTGACCGCTCCCTCGAGGCATCCACCATCTCCGATGGCGACATTGTCATCGCGGCAATCACCAGCTGTACGAATACATCCAACCCATCCGTGATGCTCGCGGCTGGACTGGTGGCGAAGAAGGCTGTTGAGCGTGGACTCACGATTCGGGAAACCGTCAAGACAAGCCTTGGACCAGGGTCGCGTGTTGTCACGGCGTACCTTGAGAACACTGGCCTCCAAACCTACCTCGATCAACTCGGCTTCCAAACCGTTGGCTATGGCTGTACAACCTGTATCGGTAACTCCGGTCCACTGCACCCAGCCATCGAGAAGGCCATCGTTGACAACCAAGTCGTTGCTGTTTCCGTTCTTTCTGGAAACCGTAACTTCGAAGCGCGCGTGCACGCAAATGTCAAAGCGAACTTCCTTATGTCGCCTCCTCTCGTTGTTGCATACGCCCTTGCCGGGTCTGTAAATGTAGACATCACCACGGAGCCAATCGGTACCGGCACCGATGGAGCTCCTGTGTACCTTGCTGACCTCTGGCCAACCGATGCTGAAATCGCAGGGCTTCTGCACACGGCATCTGATCCAGCTGTCTACCGTGAGCTCTACGGTGACCTCGGCGACCAAAACCCACTCTGGAAGAACATCCCAAGCCCAGCTGGAACCGTCTACGCATGGGATGAGGATTCCACGTACATCCAACATCCACCATACTTCGATGGCTTTGTCATGGAATCTGGAACGGCTGCCGATGTCATCGGTGCGCGGGCGATGGCTATCTTTGGCGACTCTGTCACCACAGACCACATCTCTCCTGCAGGCGCAATCAAGGCATCCAGCCCTGCCGGTCGCTACCTCCAAGCACAGGGCGTTCCTGTCAGCGAGTTCAACTCCTACGGCTCACGTCGTGGAAATGACCGTGTGATGACACGTGGCACCTTCGCCAATGTCCGTATCAAGAACCTGATGGTTCCTGGTGTTGAAGGCGGTGTGACCGTGCATCAGCCAAGTGGACAGCAGCTTGACATCTACGATGCCTGTATGCAATATCAAAGCGAAGGCGTGGGGCTGATGGTCTTTGCTGGACACGAGTACGGAACCGGCTCCAGCCGTGACTGGGCTGCGAAGGGCACTAGCCTCCTCGGAGTCAAGGCAGTCGTTGCGCAGAGCTTTGAGCGCATTCACCGCTCAAACCTTGTCGGGATGGGCGTCTTGCCGCTTCAGTTCAAGGATGGCGAAAGCGCCCAGACACTCGGCATCACCGGAACGGAATCGTATGACTTGGTAGGGCTAGCGGGTGGAATCACACCGATGATGGATGTCACATTACGCATCCACCGAGCGGATGGCACCACAGCTGAGCATGCGCTAACCCTTCGCATCGATACACCGATTGAGGTGGAATACTACCTCCACGGTGGCATCCTGCCCTACGTTCTCCGCCAGCTCGTGGCAAAGGCATAAGGTACTTCAGTGAGTGAGCAGCTTCCTGTCATCGACAGCGCGGATGGAACCACCGCAACCACAAAGGTCCATCGACGGATCCCGGAGTGGCTGACCATTAAGGTGCCGCGCTCGCGGGATACGCACCGGGTTGAAAACTTGATGCGTACCGGGAGGCTGGTCACTGTCTGTGAGGAAGCCCGCTGTCCAAACCTAGGCGAATGCTGGACCAAAGGCACAGCAACGTTTATGGTGATGGGTGACACGTGTACGCGCTCCTGCCGGTTTTGCGCCGTCAAAACCGGTCGGGGGGCACCCCTCGAAGCCGATGAGCCTGCACGCGTCGCAGATGCCGCAGCTGACCTCGGACTCAAGCATGTCGTTGTGACAAGTGTAAACCGGGATGACATCTACGATGGCGGAGCAAGCCATATCGCAGCTGTCATCGAAGCTCTGCGTGACAAGTGCCCAGACTCCAGCGTCGAAGTGCTCACACCCGACTTCCGCGGACGACGCTTTGCCATCGAAATCGTGTGCAGCGCACACCCGGATGTCTTCAACCACAACACGGAAACCGTGCCCCGCTTGTATCGCACCGTGCGTCCACAGGCAAAGTACGTGCGCTCAATTGACTTCCTGAGGACAGTCAAGGAAATCGCTCCAACCATCTACACCAAATCTGGCATCATGCTCGGCCTCGGTGAAACCAAGGACGAAGTGATTGAAGTCCTTCGCGACTGGAAGGATGCCGGCGTCGATGTCGTGACCCTCGGCCAATACCTCAAGCCTGGCAAGGGCTACCTCGATGTCGTTGAGTACATCCACCCGACGGTCTTCGATGAGTACAAGGCTATCGCTCAGGAAATGGGCTTTGCTTATGTCGCATCCGGTCCATTCGTGCGGTCATCCTACAACGCAATCGACTTTGCTAATCAGGTCCGCGATACGCATGAATCCAGACCGGCGATGCCCGGGAAGCGTAGACTTGACCTACCACTCGCGGTTGTCTAAGGGAGCGGATTGAACCGTAGCCCACTGCGCAAGCTGGAGCTTCCACTGGGCTACCGCTTGCTTGCTTTTTTGATAATGGTGCTGCCTCCGTGCATCTTTGCACTCTGGGCTGGCACCATTATTGTTGACCGGGCCAACCGTCATATAGACCGCGCAGCAGCGATTGCAGCTGCTGAGCTGACACGCTCGCTCAAGCGCCCAGTCACGATTGGGAAGCTAACTGTTTCCACTGATCTTGCGTTTAAGCTGGCAACGCGTGGCACACTGCCATCCGGTGGCTTTGTCGTAGATGCCCGCGATATTCATATCGGCACGTTGCCCAAGGAGGCGGCGCTCCACGGCGGCAATTCCATCATCGATGTATCCTCGGCAGCGCTACAGGTCACACGGCTCAAGCCATTTGCGATGACCGTTGTGTTGAAACAGCCCACACTCGTGCTCGCCCGGCGCTCGGATGGTCAGTTCTTTATTGCAGACCTTTTCAAGACGAAACCGTTGAAAGTGGATGACACATCTAAGCCACTCGATATCCGGGTTGTCGTTGAAGATGCCTCGGTTAGCTTGCGCGATTATTCACTTCCAGGC